>NZ_JAQZAA010000012.1:0-305 GCF_028640875.1 Pseudomonas sp. SBT1-2
CCATCCATGGCCTGGGGCGGCTAACCCGGCATCCCTGCCGGGTTACCCACGGCTCAATGCCTGCGTTCGGCCATCGTGGTTAACGGGGCGCTCAGATCAAAAGCAAGACGGCGGCCTGCCGGCCGGCCTGGTTGAGAACGCGGGCCCTGTAGCCGCTGCCGAGCGCAGCGAGGCTGCGATCGAGGCCGAAGGACTCGCCAGGCAGGCACCGCATATCCCCAGATCCTACGAGGTGTCAGGTTTAGCGGCCCTGCGGGCCGATCGCAGCCTCGCTGTGCTCGGCAGCGGCTACACAAAACGTGTTG
>NZ_JAQZAA010000013.1:0-104381 GCF_028640875.1 Pseudomonas sp. SBT1-2
GCGTCCCCTGTAGGAGCGAGCTTGCTCGCGATAGCGCGAAGCGCGCTTACGCCAGCTCGGCCACCACGGCCGCCAGGGCCTTGGCCGGGTCCGCCGCCTGGCTGATCGGACGGCCGATCACCAGGTAATCGGAGCCGGCATCCAACGCCTGGCGCGGAGTAAGGATGCGTCGCTGGTCGTCCTGGGCGCTGCCCGCCGGACGAATCCCCGGGGTCACCAGTTGCAGCGACGGGTGCGCGGCCTTCAGCGCCTGGGCTTCCAGGGCCGAACAGACCAGACCGTCCATGCCGGCCTTTTCCGCCAGGGCGGCGAGGCGCAACACCTGCTCCTGCGGTTCGATATCCAGGCCGATGCCAGCCAGGTCTTCTCGCTCCATGCTGGTCAGCACGGTCACGCCGATCAGCAGCGGTTTCGGGCCGCTGCGCTGGTCGAGCACTTCGCGGCAGGCCGCCATCATGCGCAAGCCGCCGGAGCAGTGCACATTGACCATCCACACGCCCATCTCCGCAGCAGCCTTGACGGCCATCGCGGTGGTGTTGGGGATGTCATGGAATTTCAGGTCGAGGAAGACTTCAAAACCCTTGTCGCGCAGAGTGCCGACGATTTCCGAGGCGCAACTGGTGAACAGTTCCTTGCCGACTTTGACCCGGCACAGCTTGGGGTCCAGCTGATCAGCCAGTTTCAGTGCGGCGTCACGGGTGGGAAAGTCCAGGGCGACGATGATAGGAGTCTGGCAAGCGGACATGAAGGGGGCTCTCAGGCAAGTCGAAATCGGCGCGGATTGTAGCGCAAGCGACGGCGCTCCGGGACCCGATGATCGGTAATTCATCGCCAACGGCAGCTTGCGTAGCGACAAAACCGTGCAAATGCCCGCGCCTGGCGGCAATTGTGTCGAGCCCGATACACTCCCGACACGCCGGCAACAACCAGCCCGGCTACCCTCGCCAGCCGCAACACTCCCGAACAGCACTTCCAGCCCCAGGGCCGGACGCCTATGCTGAAGCCACCACCTCGCCGCCCCTCTTTGTGGCAGGCAGCCTACCTGGCAGATGATCGCACGCATGCATAACACTCCAGCTCCCCTCAATGACGATCAGAAAGCACCTGGCACGGGTGACGACAAGCGCTGGAACACCCGGGCGCTGATCGTCGACGACGACATACCGATCCGCGAACTGCTGATCGACTACCTGGCCCGTTTCAACATCCACGCCACCGGCGTGAGCGATGGAGCGGCGATGCGCCAGGCCTTGCAGGCGGAACACTTCGACGTGGTGGTGCTCGACCTGATGCTGCCCGGCGAGGATGGCCTGTCCCTGTGCCGCTGGCTGCGCAACGAATCGGACATCCCGATCCTGATGCTCACCGCCCGTTGCGAACCCACCGACCGGATCATCGGCCTGGAGCTGGGGGCCGACGACTATATGGCCAAGCCCTTCGAGCCCCGGGAACTGGTGGCGCGGATCCAGACCATCCTGCGCCGGATCCGCGACGACCGCACCGAACAGCGGGCCAATATCCGCTTCGACAACTGGCGCCTGAACAGCGTGCTGCGCCAGCTGATCTCCGCCGACGGTCTTGTCGTACCGCTGTCCAACGCCGAGTTCCGCCTGCTCTGGGTGTTCATCGAACGCCCGCGCCGGGTGCTGAGCCGCGAACAGCTGTTGGACGCCGCCCGTGGCCGCTCCATCGAAGCCTTCGATCGCAGCATCGACCTGCTGGTCTCGCGCCTGCGGCAGAAGCTCGGCGACGACCCGAAATCGCCGCAGTTGATCAAGACCGTACGCGGCGAAGGCTACCTGTTCGACGCCCGAGACATCGGCTGATGCGCGGGCGCTTCGATACGCTGTTCGGCCGCCTGTTCGGGGTATTGCTGATCGCGATCGTGCTCGCCCACCTGCTCGCCCTCTTCTGGTTCCGCCTCTACGGCCCGCCTCCGCATCCGCGTCCGTCGGCCAGCGAATTCAGCGGCCAGCCACAACCCGGCAACGGGCGCTTCGAACCGCGGCCGCCGCGGCCCTGGTTCGGCGGGCCGATCGTACCGCTGACCTTCCAGTTCATCTCGCTGATCATCGCCGCCTGGTACGGTGCCAAGCTGCTGACCCGACCGATCCAGCGCCTGAGCGACGCCGCCGAGCGCCTCAGCGAAGACCTCGACAGCCCGCCGCTGGACGAGTCCGGCCCGCGGGAAGCGCGGCAGGCGGCCCACACCTTCAACCTGATGCAACGGCGCATCCAGGAGCAGGTCAAGCAGCGCGGGCGCATGCTCGGCGCGGTTTCCCATGACCTGCGCACGCCCCTGTCGCGCCTCAAGCTGCGGCTGGAACAGATCGAAGACCACAGGCTGCAGGGCCAGATGCGCCAGGACCTCGACGACATGATCAGCATGCTCGACGCGACCCTGAGCTACCTGCACGAACAGCGCACCAGTGAAGCTGTGCAGTGGATGGATGTGCAGGCGCTGGTGGAATCGCTCTGTGAAAACGCCCAGGACCAGGGCGCCGACGTGCAGACCAGCGGCCATTGCGCGCCCCTGCAAGTGCAGCCGATGGCCCTGCGTTCCTGCCTGAACAACCTGCTGGACAACGCCCTGCGCTATGCCGGGCATGCCCGCATCAGCCTGCAGGACAGCCGCGAGCAGGTGCTGATCCGGGTCATCGACCATGGCCCGGGCATCGCCGAAGACCAGCGCGAAGCGGTGTTCGAACCCTTCTATCGGCTGGAAGGCTCGCGCAACCGCAACTCCGGCGGCGTCGGCCTGGGCATGACCATCGCCCGCGAGGCCGCCGAACGCCTGGGCGGGCAACTGCACCTGGAAGAAACCCCAGGCGGTGGCCTGACCACCGTGGTGCGCCTGCCCCGCGCCTGAACCGCCGGTGTGTACCGACCGGTACAACGCTCACATACCCACGACACCTCGCCGCCTGAGCGCCGCCGTCACCGTAGCCGCTGCCGAGCAGCGCGAGGCTGCGATCGGCTTGGGCGGCACTCCGACGTAGCGGTCGTAAACCAGTCAACACCTTAGCTCCGGCAGACTACCCATGCTGCGTTTGTGAGCATCAGGTTTCTGCCTGGAAGAATGCATGGCCTGGTTTTACGGCGCTTCGCGGTCGATCGCAGTCTCGCAGGCTCGGCAGCGGCTACAGGAGCGGGCACGAATACCCGCGTTCTGCATGGATCAGCGCTTGTCTTCGACCCGCGCCTGGCTGGCGCTCCAGTCGGTCAACAGGCTGTAGGCCACGGCCAGCAGGGTCGGGCCGATGAACAGGCCGATGAAGCCGAAGGCGATCAGCCCGCCGAAGACCCCGAGCAGCACGATCACCAGCGGCAGGTTGCCGCCCCGGCTGATCAGGTAGGGTTTGAGCACGTTGTCGACGCCACTGATGATGAAGGTGCCCCAGATACCGAGGAACACCGCCATCCCGTATTCGCCTTTCCAGGCCAGCCAGGCGGTGGCTGGAATCCACACCAGCGGCGGGCCCATGGGAATCAGGCTGAGCAGGAAGGTGACAATCCCCAGTACCAGCGCGCCCGGCACGCCGGCGATCAGGAAGCCGATCAGGGCCAGGATCGCCTGGGCCGCCGCGGTGCCGATCACCCCGTTGACCACCCGCTGCACCGTACCGGCCACCAGCTCGATGTAGTAGCCGGCGCGGTCGCCGATCAGGCGCTCCAGCAGCCCATGGACGAACGCCGCCAGGCGCGGGCCGTCGCGATAGAAGAAAAACACGAAGACGATGCTCAGGGTCAGTTCGAGGATCCCGCCACCGATCTGCGCGCTGCGGGCCAGAAGCCAATTGCCGACCTGCCCCAGGTAAGGCTTGATCGCCAGCATCATCGCCGCGCCCTGCTGGTCGATGCTGTCCCACAGCCCCACCAGGCGTTCACCGACGAAGGGCACGCCGGCCAGCCAGCTCGGCGCTTCGGGCAGGCCGTCGACCTGCACATCCTTGATAAAGGCGGTGGCATCGCGCACATGGTCGGCCAGGTTGAAACCGAGCCAGACCAGCGGCGCCGCCACCAGCAGCATCCAGCCCAGGGTCAGCACGGCCGCGGCCAGGGACTCGCGGCCATTGAGCCAGCGGGTCAGCAGGCGCATCAGCGGCCAGCTGGCAAACGCCAGGACCGCCCCCCAGAACAACGCGGACCAGAACGGCGCCATGACCCAGAAGCTGGCGCCGAACAGCACCAGAAGCAGGATCTGCACCAACAGGCGATCATTATTGAGCATGTAGGATCTCGAGAAAGGTCAACTCACCAAGCGTAGGCGAAAGGCGGATCGCCCGTTCGCCTGCGCCCGTTCAATGCAGCAGTTCAGCGCAGCAGCTCAAGGCGCAGGCCTGGAGCCTCGCTGCCGCCGGTTTCCATGCGGGCCGCCCGCACGCCCTGGCCGATCAGGGCCTGGCGCCAGGCCTCGGCATTCGGCCCGGAAACACTGACCCGCAAGGTGGCATCGAGGTTCAACCCGCGTGACAGCAAGGTCAGCCAGGTGGGCTGGGGTTCGCCGCCGAGCTTGGGCAGGTCCAGTTCGCCGGTGTCCTTGAGCTGGCGCAACAGGGTAGCCGAGGTCGGCAACAACTCGCCCAGGGGAGTACTGGCGTCGAACTGCTCGACATGCAGGTACGCCCGGCGATTGCCACGGGTAATGCTGTACAGGGCCACCAGCGAGTTGTCGTTGGGCGCGGCCAGGCGCAACAGCAGGTAGGCCTGCTGGACATCGGCGCCGTACAGCTTGGCGTTGCCGAACACCTCGTTGGCCCACAGGCTGCTTTCCCCGCAATCCCGGGCCTGGCACCAGAACAACAGTTCGGCGCCCTGCTTCTGCAAGGCTTCGCGGGCAGCGGTAAAGGCCGCGGTCGAGGAATGCTCCGGCGGCAGCTCGTAGGTCACCGACGTCGCGGTGCCGCGCGCGCCGACCTGGCCATCGAAACGCAGCTGGCCGCTGATCTTGCGGATCGAGCCCATGGGATAGATCCGCTCCATCTCGGCCGCCGGGCGGTAGTCGACGATCTGCGCGTCAGGCATGCGCGGCACGATCGGCAAGTCATGGCTGCCGGGCAAGTCGGCGGCGAGGAGCAAGGGGCTGGCACAGGACAGCAGCAGGACACTGAATAAACGCATGGATGCTCTCATCGGATCAGCATGGCCTGGGCACCCTTGATGACACTGGCGTCATCCGTGCGCTGCGGAACCAGCAGCCCGCGCTGCACCGCCGGTCGCGCCTCAAGGGTCGCCATCCAGCGTTGCAGGGCCGTCAGCCCCTCCACCGGAACCCCGGACCATTCATGGCCGCGTACCCAGGGAAAGGTGGCGATATCGGCAATGCTGTAGTCGCCGGCGAGGAATTCGACCTCCTGCAAGCGGGTGTCGAGCACCTCGTACAGGCGCCGGGTTTCATGCTGGTAACGATCGATGGCGCCCTGGAGCTTTTCCGGAAAGTAGCGGAAGAACACATTGGCCTGGCCCTGCATCGGGCCGATGCCGCCCATCTGGAACATCAGCCACTGGATCACCCGGGAGCGGCCCTTGGGATCGCTGGGCAGCAACTGCCCACTGAGTTCAGCCAGATAGAGGAGAATCGCGCCGGATTCGAACACGGCGAAATCGCCGTTGGCGCGGTCGACAATCGCCGGAATCCGGCCATTGGGATTGATCTTGAGAAAGCCTGGAGCCTTTTGTTCCTTCTTGTCGAAACTCAGGGCATGCACCGTATAAGGCAGGCCGAGTTCCTCGAGCACGATAGAGACCTTGTGGCCATTCGGGGTCGCAGCGGTGTAGAGATCTATCATGGTTGTCTCCCATTTCAACCCGCCCAGCCTCGACAGTTGCCCGCTGCAAGTCAAGAAACGGCGAAAAACCTATTGAAACAGTCTGCAACAAGGCTCGCGCCGGCTTCGTCGTTCAAGTGCAGGTGATGGCCACCAGGCAGCTGTTCCCGGCTAAAGGGTAGCCGCTCCAGCAACTCCGGGTGCTTGGCCAGCATGCCGTCGGCCGCCACCACCAGATGGGTCGGACAGGACAGGCGCTGGACGAAGGTCATGGCCTGCTCCTGGGTCAGGCGCAGCGGCGAAGCCAGGGTCAGGCGGCTGTCGCTGCGCCAGGTGTAGCCCCCCGGAACCGGCATCAGGCCACGTTGCGCGAGCAGTTCGGCGGCTTCGCGGCTGACCGCGACCATGCCCTTCATCCGCACTTCGATGGCGCGGTCCAGGGTGGCGTAGACCGGCTTGCGCTTTTCCCGCAGGTCCAGCTGGGCCTGCAGGGCCATGCCCATGCGCTCGGCGGCATTCTCACCGGTGGCGGTCGGCGGAATCACCCCGTCGATCAACGCCAGGTGGCTTACCCGCTCGGGCAACGAGCCGGCCAGCACCAGCGAGACGATCGCGCCCAGGGAATGCCCGAGCAGGCCAAAACGTTTCCAGCCCAACTGCTCGGCGACCTGCAACACGTCATACACATAATCCCAGAGCGCATAGCTGGCACCCAGGGGGCGGTGCCCGGAATGGCCATGCCCGGCCATGTCCAGGGCGACGATGCGCAAGCCGCGCAGCCGGGGCGCCAGCCGCGCGAAGCTGTTGGCGTTGTCCAGCCAGCCGTGCAAGGCAATGACCGGCAAACCGTCCTCGGGGCCGAACAGGTGCGCCGCCAGCTCGATATGCGGCAGGCTCAGGCGGACTTCTTCCACCGCGGCGCTCATGCGCAGCTCCGTTCGGCGCGGGTTTCCCAGCGGCTGAAGAGTTTTTTCAGCAGGGCCGCGGTGTCCTGCGGGCGCTCCAGCGGGAACATGTGCCCGCCCGGCATGCTCAGGGATTCGCCATGGGGCATGCGCCCGACACTGCTGGCGTGATGCTTCATCACCACCCGGCTCTGACGCCCGCGCACCACCGCCAGCGGCACCTTCAACTGCCGGGGGCGGCCCGGGCTGGTGTGCGGTACGCCACGATAGATGCTGATCTCGGTGGCCGGGTCGAAGCGCAGCCGCAAACGGCCGTCGACCTGATGCAGGCCGTGTTGCAGGTAGGCGTCGAAACACTCGGGGTCGAAGCCGCGGAACAGGGTCTTGCCGGCAAAGTACTTGCGCGCCGACTCCAGGTCGCTGAACTCCTCGCGCCGGCCCAGGGTCCGGCCGGCGGGGGTCAGGCGGTCGATAAAACCGAAACGCTTGGCGGCGCGAATCACCCATTGATCGGCACGGGTCAGCACCGGCGAGTCGAGCATCACCACCCCGCGATACAGCTCCGGGCAACGCAGCGCCGCGTGCAGGTGCAGGACGCCGCCGAAGGAATGGCCGACGCCCCACACCGGTTCGGCCTGCTGTTGCAGATGGTGGATCAGTTCGTCCACCAGGTTGAGCCAGTTGTCATCCGCCGGAAAGCGCGGATCGTGGGCGTGCTGCTGCAAGTGCGCCACTTGATACTCGGGCGCCAGGGCGGCGAACAACTTGCCGTAGGTCCCCGAGGGAAACCCGTTGGCGTGAGCGAAAAACACCTGTTGCGACATACCGGCTAACTCATGAACAAAAAACGATGGCTGATTGTCCGCACGCCATTGCCCGACGGCAATGACAGTAACGGTCAAGAATGATGACACTCCGCTTCAGCCTATGGGTACCGCTCAACGCGCCGGCGGCGTCTGCCCCAGCGGCACCACGGCCATGGTCAGGCGCGATACGCAACTGGCCTTGCCTTCGTCGCTGCAGAGGCGAATATCCCAGACATGGGTGGTACGCCCGATATGAATCGCCCTGGCCACCGCCGTCACCCGGCCGGAACGCAGGCCGCGCAGATGGTTGGCGTTGATCTCCAGGCCCACGCAGTAGAACTTGCTGGCGTCGATGCACAGGTAGCTGGCCATGGAGCCGACCGTTTCCGCCAGCACCACCGAGGCGCCGCCGTGCAGCAGGCCATAGGGTTGGTGGGTGCGATGGTCGATCACCATGCTAGCGGTCAGGGATTCGTCGTCGAAGGACTCGAAGCGGATGTCCAGCACCTCACCGATGGTGTTTTTCTGGATCGCGTTCAGTTGCTCGATGTTCGGGGTGGTACGCCATAGGCTCATCACTGCATCCTTTAGGGGGGTTAACCGCGCTCAATCCTGCCACAGCACCGCTTCGGAGCGCTCACTCCACTCTTTGAAGCGCTCGCCGTAGGTGGCTTCGATGACATTGCGCTTGATCTTCAGGGTCGGGGTCAGAAAGCCGTTTTCCACCGCCCAACTGTCCTTCACCACCACCAGGCGGTGCAAGCGTTCATGTTTATCGAGCGCGCCGTTGACCTCATCGAGCAGGTTTTCCAGGCTCGCATGCAGGCCGCCACGGGCACCGCCGGCGGCGTCCTGCAAACCGGCCGCGGACAACACGCACAGGCCCAGCGGCGCACTCAGGCCATCGCCGACCACACACACCTGCTCGATCCGCGAATGCACCGCCAGCCGGTTCTCGATCGGCGCCGGGGCCACGTACTTGCCCTTGCTGGTCTTGAAGATTTCCTTGAGCCGCCCGGTCAGGCGCAGATTGCCATCGGCGTCCTGCTCGCCCTTGTCGCCGGTGCGCAGGAAACCATCCGCGGTGACGGTTTCCGCGGTCTTCTGTGGGTCCTTGAAGTAGCCGAGCATGGTCGCCCCACTGCGCACCTGGACCTCTCCGGCCTCGTCGATCCGCACCTCGACGTCCGGGCAAGGCCGACCGATCCAGCCGGGTACATGCTGGCCGCTGCGGCCGATGTGAGAATAACCGCAACTTTCGGTCATGCCGTACACCTCCAGCACGTCGAGGCCCAGGCGCTGGTACCAGCCCAACAGGGTCTGCGGCACCGGCGCGGCGCCGGACAAGGCGACCCGCAGTGCATCCAGCCCCAGCCCGGCCAGCACCTTGTGCCCGACCCGCTTGCCGATGAACGGCAGACCCAGCAGGAAGTCCAGGCGCTTGGCCGGAACCTTGCTGTACACGCCCATCTGGAACTTGGTCCAGATCCGCGGCACACCGAACAGCGCCGTGGGCCGCGCCCGCTGCAGGTCGGTGAGAAAGGTCTCCAGGCTCTCGGCGAAGAACACTGTCTGCCCGGTATAGATCGCCGCCAGCTCGACGAACATGCGCTCGGCCACATGGCACAGCGGCAGGTAGGACAACAGCCGGTCCGTCGGCCCGAGGCCGAACAGCTGGGTGCCGCGGGTCGCCGCAAAACCCAGGGTGCCGAAGCTGTGCATCACGCCCTTGGGCAGGCCGGTGGTGCCCGAGGTGTAAATGATGGTCGCCAGTTGCTCGGCGGCGGGGTTGGGGTCGTCCTGGATCGGCGAGCACTGCTGCAACTGGTCCCAGGTGAAGTCGAAGCGGCCTTCGGGGCAGATCGGCAGGCTGATGGTCGGCAGCCCGGGTTTCACGCCGGGGGCCATCGCCGGCCAGTCATCGAGCTTGCCGATGAACACCAGGGCCGACTCGGAATGCTCCAGCACCTGAGCCACCGAATCGGCGGTCAGGTTGGGATACAGCGGCACGGAAACGTGACCGGCCATCCAGATCGCCAGGTCGGCGATGATCCAGTGGGCGCAGTTCTTGGAAATGATCGCGACATGACTGCCCGGCGGCAGCTCGCGGGCGCGCAGCCAGTGAGCGGCGCGGCGGGCCTGGTGGCCGACGTCGGCCCAGGTCAGCTCTTCGACCCGGCCACCACCCAGGGGCTGGACCAGGAAACGTTGGCGGGGATGACGAGCTTCGCGCTCGTAGAACACTTCCAGCGGCAAACGAAAAGCAGCAGACATGCGACTCGCTCCTTTGTTTTTGTTCTGATCGTGAGGCTAGCCAACCAAGCACTTGCTCGGGCGACTATTCCACGCACAAAGGAACGCTGCAAGTTAAGAAATGTAGCGAAAAGCCCAGATCGTCGTGGGAGCGAGGCTTGCCCGCAATAAGAGGAACGCGCTGCTTCAGACAGTCCGCGCCGCTTCCTTCGCGGGCAAGCCTCGCTCCTACGGTTCAGGGATTCTTGATGCTGTTGAGGGTCATCAGGCCGGCCAGCGGCCAGTCGCCTTCGAGTTCCGCCAGGCCTGCGGTGTGCATCGGCTGGGGATTGCGCAGATGGCCATGCTGCAGGAGGCCGATCAGGTTACCCACCAGCGGCTGGTGGCTGACCAGCAGCACGTTGTCCGCCGAATCGAGCTGGGCGACCACCGACAGCGGGTTGTTGTCCGGCGTCAGCCAGGACACGGTGCGGATATCCGCTTCGAAGCCCAGGGCTTCGCGCACCAGCTTCGCCGTCTGCTGCGCCCGCGCATAAGGGCTGGCGATGATCGCGCTGAGCGGCTGGCCGATCAGGTGCGCGGCGCTGCGCAGCGCTTCCTCGCGGCCATGCTCGGTCAGGTTGCGCTCGGCATCGCTGCGTGCATGCGGCTCGGCTTCACCGTGGCGCAACACCCAGAGCTTCACAGCTTGGGCTCCTCGTCGCGCACCGGATGGGGCGCCGGTGGCACCACGTGCGGCGCTTCGCCTTCAGGGGCGCGCGGGGCCGGCCAGTCGGCGAACGGCCAAGGCTTCTGGTCGGTGTGGAAACTGCCGAAGCGGCCGATCTGCGCCAGGAACTGGCTCAGGCTGTCGCCGAAGTTCATCAGGCTGGCACTTGGCGAGCCGTAGATCAGCCGGTAGATCAACTGCACCAGCACCAACGCGCCGAGGATGAATTGCGCCACTTGCCAGACCAGCACGAACACCAGCATCCACAGCACACGCAGGAGGATGGATTCGTACTTGGCTTCGGAATTCGTATCGTTCATGTCTCGCTCCTGTCCTGCTCAGTTGAAACCACTGGGGGAGATAAAGTCGACATCGGTTTTCGGCTCGCCGCGCATCAGCAGCTCGATGACCTGATTCAGCGTGCGACCTTCAAACAGGATGGCATGTAATCCGGCCACCAGCGGCATATATACGCCCACTTCCTGTGCCTTGACCTTGAGCACCTTGAGGGTGTTCACGCCTTCGGCCACCTCGCCGAGCCGGTCCACCGCCTCTTCCAGGCTCAGGCCTTCGCCCAGGGCGAAACCGACCTGATAGTTGCGGCTCTTGGGCGACGAGCAGGTGACGATCAGATCGCCAACCCCCGCCAGGCCGAGGAAGGTCATCGGGTTGGCGCCCTGGCTGACGGCGAAACGGGTCATTTCCGCCAGCGCCCGGGTAATCAGCATGCTCTTGGTGTTTTCCCCCATGCCCAGCGCCACGGCCATGCCGGCGATGATCGCGTAGACGTTCTTCAACGCCCCGCCCAGCTCGACGCCGAAGCGGTCGGCGCTGGCATAGACGCGGAAGGTACGGCCATGCAGGGCCGCCTGCACGCGCTGGCAGAGTTCTTCGTCTTCACTGGCGACCACGGTGGCGGTCAAGGCGTGCTCGGCCACTTCACGGGCCAGGTTCGGCCCGGACAGCACGCCGATCCGCGCTTGGGGCGCGATCTCTTCGAGGATTTCGCTCATCAGCTTGAAGGTCTGCGCCTCGATGCCCTTGGTCAGGCTGACCAGCAGCTTGCCGGCGAGCAGCTGCGCATGGGGTGCCAGCACCGAGCGCAGAGCGCTGGAGGGCAAGGCGACAAAACACAGATCACTGTCGTTCAGGGTGGCCAGAAGATCGGTCACCGGCTCCACCGCCGGATGAATCTTGATGCCTTTGAGGTAACGCGGATTTTCGCGATGAATGCGAATGGCCTCCGCCTGCTCCGGGTCACGCATCCACTGCCGCACCCGGTGACCGTTCTCGGCCAGCAGATTGGCCACGGCGGTACCAAAGCTTCCGCCTCCCAGGACCGCGATAGGGCGCTGTTCAGTCATATGCAATCCGTCAATCCATACAGTGGCGATGGCGGCATTATACGGGGCGGCCCTGCGGCGGCCAGCCCCGTGAACAATTAGGCACAAATGCCGGGAAAACGCCGATTAGACCCCGGATTGTCGGGGTTATCGACTGGAAAACCCGGTCATCTCGGTTAACATGCGCGGCAATTATCCGTTATCAAGGCTGTGCCGTGTATCCTGGCCCTCCCCTCTCCCGCCCATCGCTCTTGCTGGCGCTGCTTTGCAGCACCCCGGCGTTGGCCGACGATCTGTTCCTGGACAGCCAGCCGCTGCCGGAAATCCTCACCGCCACCCGTCTGAAACAGTCCCCCGCGGCCGTGCCCGGCAGCATGACCGTGCTCGACAGCGAACTGATCAACGCCAGCGGCGCCCGCGACATCAGCGAGCTGCTGCGCCTGGTGCCGGGGATGATGGTCGGCAATATCAACGGCAACCAGGCCGCGGTGAACTATCACGGCACCAATGCCAGCGAAGCGCGGCGCATGCAGGTGCTGATCGACGGGCGCTCGGTGTACCGGGCGGGCCTGGCCACCGTGGACTGGAGCGACATTCCGGTGGCCATGGAGGACATCGAGCGCATCGAGGTGTTCCGCGGCCCCAATACCGTCAGTTACGGCGCCAATGCGCTGATGGCGGTGATCAACATCATTACCCGCTCGCCCGCCAACAGCCACGGCACGCGGGTCAAGGTCACCCGCGGCCAGCGCGGTATCAGCGACTGGTACGCCAGCCAGGGCACCGGCTGGGACAGCGGCGACCTGCGCCTTTCGCTCTCCGGGCAGGAAGACGACGGTTTCGACAGCGATCGCAACGGCGCCGACTACCGCGACAGCCGGCGCTTGAACCGCTTCAGCCTGTCGGTCAGCCAGATGCTCAACGAGCAGCAGAGCATCGACTGGCAGCTCAGCGCCAAGGAAGGCAGCAACCAGCGCCCCTATACCTACCGCCCGGTGTTCTCCGGTATCACCTCGGCCGGCTACAACTCCGACGTGATCGCCAAGGACTATGCCGGCTCGCTGCGCTGGAACCTCGACATCAACCCGGACCATAGCCTTTATATACAAGGCTCGGCCCAGCACTGGGACCGCCAGCAGAACTGGCGCGCCTGTGACGCCGAAGTGTCGTTCAGCCCGGAACTGACCCGCCTCTGGCAGCTCAACCCGAACTACGCCGAAGTGCTGGCCCGGCACATGGAGAATTTCACCGGCTCCGGCGCCCCTCCGGGCACCGCGACCGAACAGGCCCTGGCGAACCAGGTGCTGACGCAATGGAAGGACGGCGCCAAGCGCACGGTCTGCGGGGATATCGACCAGAGCGCCCGTGAATCGCGCTACGACCTCGAACTGCAGGACACCCTGAGCCTGTCCGACGGCGTGCGCCTGGTCAGCGGCCTGAACTATCGCTACGACCGCGCCGACTCGGAAACCTATTTCAACGGCACCCTCGACGACAGCACCTGGCGCGCGTTCGGCCAGCTGGAATGGCGCGCCACCGAACACTGGCTGCTGCAGGGCGGCGCCATGTTCGAGGACTCGCAACTGAGCGGCAGCTCGCTGACCCCGCGGGTGGCGGTCAACTACCTGATCAACCCGCGCCACGGCCTGCGGGCGGTGTATTCGGAAGCGATCCGCTCGCCGGACATGTTCGAGAACAACGTCAACTGGAGCTACCGGGTCACCAAGCTGAGCCCGACCGCCTACGGCCAGCCCAGCGCCCAGTATTTCGTCAAGACCCGCGGCCCGGGCAACCTCGACCAGGAACGCATGCGCTCGCGGGAGCTGGGCTACAACGGCCTTTTCGCCGATCTCGGGCTGAACCTCGATGTGAAGCTGTTCTACGACGAAATCAGCGGGATGATCAGCGAGCCGCTGCGCAACAACCAGTACATCGCCAGCAACAGCAACTCCTCACGCTTCGCCGGCACTGAAACCCAGCTCGACTGGCGCCTGGACCCGGCGGACCGGCTGCGCCTGACGTACGCCTATGTCGACGCCAAGGCCAGCAACCCGCTGGACGAGCAATTGACCGCGCGCCACAGCGGTTCGGCAGGCTGGTTGCGCGACTGGGGCCAGGGCTGGTCCAGCGCGCTCTTCTACTATGGTTCCAGCGCGCTCAACGGTTACCGCTTCGAACGGGTCGATACCCGCGTCGCCAAGCGCATCCCCCTGGGCAAGGGCAGCCTGGAGCTGGCCGGCGTGTTCCAGCAACGGCTCGACGACGAGCCCACCACCTTTGTCGACAACAACTATGACTCGCAACACGTCCTCTACTTCAGTGCGGAGTTGACGTTCTAGCATGAGCCACCGTCAGTCAGGGATGACGCCAGCCTTGAGCCGATTCCGGGTTCGCCTGCTGCTGTTCTGCTGCCTCTGGGGTGCATTCCCCGCATGGGCGGCCCAGGTGTTGCTGACCGGCGCCGAAGACAGCACCGGCGTACGGGCCTTCGCCCAGGCACTGGCGCAACAGAGGCCACAGGACGAAGTGCGCTTCGAACTCCTGGCCAACCTGCCTGCCCCCGGTCAATTGCCGGCGGGGACCCGGCTGATCCTGCTCGACCCGGCGAGCCTGGAGTGGCGCCAGAAAGATACCCAGGGCCCGGCCACCCTGGTACTGCGCATCGGCCGGATCCAGGCCCAGCAGCGCCTTGGGGCAACGGCCTCGCCCCGGCTGAGCCTGTTATGGAGCGACCCGCCGCTGGCTCGGCAATTGCAATTGATCCGCAAGATCCTCCCCCAGGCCCGGCGGATCGGCGTGCTCTACGGCGCCGACAGTGAATTCCTGCTCAAGGAACTGCACCAGGCCGCCCATCCCCTGGGGCTGGAAATCGTCGCCGAGCGCTGGGACGACACCAATGACAGTCGCCCGCTGCAAAGCCTGCTGAAAAGCAGCGACGTCCTGCTGGGGCTGGACGACCCACAGCTGTACAACCCGAAAACCGCGAAGAACCTGTTATTGAGCAGCTATGCCCGGCAGCTGGCGCTGATTGGCCCCAATGCCGGTTTCGTCAAGGCTGGCAGCCTGGCCAGCACCTACAGCGACCAGGACGACTGGTTGCAGGTGCTCGACGATTTGCTGGACCGGCCCACGACCCACTGGCCGCGTACCCTGTATCCGCAACCGTTCAAGGTGTTGAGCAACCCGCAAGTGGCACGCTCCCTGGGTGTCGAACCGATTGACGAGCAATCGGTGGCGACCCAGCTGGCCGAAGGAGAAAAACGCCCATGACCTTCCGTCGCCGTTGGGACATCAGTACCCGCACCCAGATCATCTGTCTCGGCCCGGCGCTGCTGCTGACCCTGCTGCTGATCAGCTTCTTTACCTTCGTGCGGATCCAGGATCTGCGCCAGGAGCTCAACCACACTGGCCAGTTGATCGCCAACCAGCTGGCGCCGGCCACCGAGTACGGGGTGATCTCGGGCAACAGCGAAGGCCTCGAGAGCCTGCTCAAGGCCACCCTGGCCACGCCCCATGTGCGCTTTCTCGAAGTCCAGGACAGCCGCAACAAGATCCTGGTGTACGTCGAGCAGCCTTCGGAGACCCACAACCGTTCCCAGCAGGTAGAAGTGTTCCAGGCCCCGGTACGCCTGCAACGCATCCAGCTCAGCAACGACTTCTTCCAGGACGACCCGGGCGCCAGCGCTACCCCCAACGCGGACTACCTGGGGCGGGTGATCGTCGGCATGTCCAACGACGCCTTCAGCCAGCGCCAGCAGGAGATCCTATTCAAGGCCGGCATCCTCGCGCTGTTCGCCCTGCTGTTCACCTTCCTCCTGGCCCGCCGCCTGGCGGCCAGCCTGTCGCAGCCGATCAGCGCCATGGGCACCGCGGTCAAGGCCATTCAACAGGGTGACTTCAAGACTCCGCTGCCGATCGTCGACGATGCCGAGCTGGGCGATCTTTCGCGGCATATCAACAACCTCGCCGCCGGCCTCGAGCAGGCCAGCCGCGAGCAGCACCAGGCCATGGCGCAATTGATCCAGACCCGCGAAGAAGCGGAGCGGGCCAACAACGCCAAGTCGGACTTCCTGGCGATGATGAGCCATGAACTGCGCACGCCCATGAACGGCGTGCTGGGCATGCTGCAACTGCTCGAAACCACCGAAATGACCGATGAGCAGCACGAATACGCGGCGCTGGCCTCCGAATCCACCGAGCACCTGCTCAAGGTGATCAACGACATCCTCGACTTCTCGCGCATCGAGCGCTCGGCCCTGGAGCTGGAGCACATCCCGTTCAACCTCGCCGAACTCATCAGCAGCTCGGCCCAGGCCTTCCAGCACAGCGCCGCGCAGCGCGGGCTGGACCTGCAACTGCGCTTGCCGCCCGGCATGGAGTCGCTGCAAGTCAAAGGCGACCCGACGCGCATCCGGCAGATCCTGGTGAACCTGATCGGCAACGCCTTGAAGTTCACCGAACAAGGCAGCGTCACCATCGAGCCGCAATGGCAGGCCCTGGACCATGAACTGCTGTGGTTCACCTGTAGCGTGCGCGACAGCGGGATCGGCATCAGCCCGCAAAGCCTGGAACTGATGTTCAACGCCTTCCAGCAGGCCGACAGTTCGATTTCCCGGCGTTATGGCGGCACCGGCCTGGGGCTGCCGATCGCCCGCACCCTGGCCGAACGCATGGGCGGCACCCTGCGCGCGCAGAGCGAGGAAGGCCGCGGCTCGGTGTTCACCCTGGAGATCCCGCTGGCGCTGTACCAGCAAAGCCTGCCGGTGCTGGCGCCGCGAGTGCACAGCGGGCATGCCCATGGCGAAGGACGCAACGTGCTGCTGGTGGAAGACAACCCGGTCAACCAGACCGTGATCCAGGCCATGCTGCGCAGCCTGGGCTTCACGGTCAGCATCGCCACCGACGGCGCCCAGGCCATTCGCAGCGCCGAAAGCCTGATTTTCGAGGCGATCCTGATGGATTGCCGACTGCCGCTGATCGACGGTTACGAGGCCACCCGGCAGATCCGCCAACTGCCCGGATGCGCCGACCTGCCGATCATCGCCCTGACCGCCAACGCCTTGCAGGGCGACCGCGAAGCGTGTTTGTCGGCGGGAATGAACGATTACCTGGCCAAGCCGTTCAAACGCACGGATCTGCAGCAAATACTCCAACGTTGGGTGCAGTAGCGGCCATTTATCGACCATCTGCGACTGGCGTGAAGGGCGAAAGTGCGGCAGTCTTAGGCACCCGAACAGGCCCCTCACAGGGCCTGTATAATAATTTCAGTGCACAAGTGTACATTCATGTCCCTTGTGCTGTGACTTTCACCACAACGCAATAGTCTATGAGTAGGCTGCCGGCTCGAGGCATGAACGCTTCGATCGGCCGGGAAGATTTGCCCCACCCTGCCGCATGGGACTATTGAGGAGCTCGCATGACCAAACAAAACGCCTTTACTCGGGAAGATCTGCTGCGCTGCAGTCGCGGTGAGCTGTTCGGCCCAGGTAACGCGCAACTGCCCGCCCCGAACATGCTGATGGTGGATCGCATCACTCATATCAGCCAAGAGGGTGGCAAGTACGGCAAAGGTGAATTGGTCGCCGAGCTGGATATCACCCCCGACCTGTGGTTCTTCGCCTGCCACTTCGAAGGCGATCCGGTGATGCCAGGCTGCCTGGGCCTCGACGCCATGTGGCAACTGGTTGGCTTCTTCCTGGGCTGGCAAGGCCTGCCGGGCCGCGGTCGCGCCCTGGGTTCGGGCGAAGTGAAGTTCTTTGGCCAGGTGCTGCCGACCGCCAAGAAAGTCACCTATAACATTCATATCAAGCGCGTCCTCAAGGGCAAGCTGAACATGGCCATCGCCGATGGTTCGGTCAGCGTCGACGGCCGCGAAATCTACACCGCCGAAGGCCTCCGGGTCGGCGTTTTCACCTCCACTGACAACTTCTAAGGGTTATCCGCATGCGCCGCGTCGTTATCACTGGTCTAGGCATCGTTTCGTGCCTGGGCAATGACAAAGAGACCGTCTCCGCTAACCTGCGTGCAAGTCGCCCTGGCATCCGCTTCAACCCGGAATATGCCGAAATGGGTCTGCGTAGCCAGGTTTCCGGCTCCATTGACCTCAACCTCGAAGAGCTGATCGATCGCAAGATCTATCGTTTCGTCGGCCACGCGGCGGCTTACGCCTACCTGGCCATGAAAGACGCCATCGCCGACTCCGGCCTGACCGAAGAGCAGGTTTCCAACCCGCGTACCGGCCTGATCGCCGGCTCCGGCGGCGCCTCGACCCTGAACCAGATGGAAGCGCTGGACATCCTGCGCGAGAAAGGCGTCAAGCGCGTTGGCCCATACCGTGTCACGCGGACCATGAGCAGCACCGTTTCCGCGTGCCTGGCCACTCCGTTCAAGATCAAGGGCCTGAACTACTCCATCGCGTCTGCCTGCGCCACCAGTGCCCACTGCATCGGTACCGCCATGGAACAGATCCAGATGGGCAAGCAGGACATCGTGTTCGCCGGCGGCGGTGAAGAAGAACACTGGAGCCAGTCGTTCCTGTTCGACGCCATGGGCGCCCTGTCCAGCAAGCGCAATGACACCCCGGAACAAGCCTCCCGCGCCTACGACGCCGACCGTGACGGATTTGTCATCGCCGGCGGTGGCGGCATGGTGGTGGTCGAGGAGCTCGAACACGCCCTGGCCCGCGGCGCGAAGATCTACGCCGAAATCGTTGGCTACGGCGCGACGTCCGACGGCTACGACATGGTGGCGCCAAGCGGCGAAGGTGCAATCCGTTGCATGCAGATGGCCATGTCCACCGTCGACGCACCGATCGACTACCTGAACACCCACGGCACCTCGACTCCGGTCGGCGACGTCGCGGAAATGAAAGGCGTGCGTGAAGTGTTCGGCGACAAGGCTCCAGCCATCAGCTCCACCAAGAGCCTGTCGGGTCACTCCCTGGGCGCCGCCGGCGTTCACGAAGCGATCTACTGCCTGCTGATGATGGAAGGCAACTTCATGGCCGGTTCCGCCAACATCGAAGAGCTGGATCCGGAAGTGGCCGACATGCCGATCCTGACCAAGACTCGCGAAGACGCCACCATCAACACCGTGATGAGCAACAGCTTCGGCTTCGGCGGCACCAACGCCACCCTGGTCCTGAAGCGCTGGCAGGGCAAGTAAGCCCCGCCGCTTCGCAACATGAAAAACGCCCCGACTGGTTCGGGGCGTTTTTTATTGGGCGACTGTTTTCCGGAAGCCCTTACACCGAAAAACGCGCCACCAGGGTGTTCAGGTCCACCGCCAGCCGTGACAACTCCTGGCTCGCGGCACTGGTCTGGTTGGCCCCGGCCGAGGTCTGCATGGCCAGGTCGCGGATGTTCATCAAGTTGCGGTCCACCTCCCGAGCCACCGCCGCCTGCTCCTCCGAGGCGCTGGCAATCACCGTGTTGCGCTCGTTGATCAGGGTGATCGCCCCGGCGATTTCCTCCAGCGCCGCCCCCGCCGCCTTGGCCAGCTCCAGGGTCGAACGGGCCCGGCTGTTGCTCTGCTGCATGGAGCTGACGGCCTGCTCGGTGCCCAGCTGAATGCCGCCGATCATCTGCTCGATCTCCTGGGTCGATTGCTGGGTGCGATGAGCCAGCGCCCGCACCTCGTCGGCCACCACGGCGAACCCGCGGCCGGCATCCCCGGCCCGCGCCGCCTCGATGGCGGCATTCAGGGCCAGCAGGTTGGTCTGCTCGGCCACCGAACGAATTACATCCAGCACCTTGCTGATGCCATAGACCTTCTGCGCCAGCTCTTCGACCTGGGAGGCGTTGGCGGTCACGTCGTCGGCCAGGGACTCGATGGACTGCACCGTCTGTCGCACCTGCTCGCGCCCATGCTGGGCAATCAGGTCGGACTGGCGGGAGGCCTCGGATGTCGCCACGGCATTGCTGGCCACCTCCTCCACCGCAGCGGTCATCTGGTTCACCGCCGTCGCCGCCTGCTCGATTTCCTGGCTCTGCTGGTGCAGGCCGCGCGTGGCGTCCTCGGTCACGCAACTGAGTTCCTCCGAAGCGGAAGCCAGCTGGCTGGAAGAGTCGGAGATGCGCCGGATGGTCTCCCGCAGGCTGTGCTGCATGGCCTTGAGCGCCTGCAGCAGGCGCGCCGGCTCATCCTTGCCACTGATGCGGATGTCCTCGGTCAGGTCGCCGCCGGCCACCACCTCGGCTACGTTCAGCGATTGCGAGAGCGGCAGTACGATGCTGCGGGTCAGCAACAGGGCCAGGACAATGGTCATCAGGCCAGCCACCACGACCATCACGACTACCCAGACCTTGGCGTTGCTGAACACCGCCCTGGCCAGCTCGGTGGCCAGGTTGGCGTTGTGCCGGTTCAGGGCCACTAACTCATTGAGGGTGCCCGCCAGCTCATCGGCCAGTTGGCTCATCTCGCCATTGACCACCGCGACCGCATCCTCGACCCGCCCCTGTTGCGACAGTGCCATTACCTGGTTCTGATGCTCGAGGTAGCGCTTCTCGGCGGCTTTGTAGCGATCGAACAGCACACGCTCTTGCGGCAGCACAATCAGCGCGTTATAGCGCTCCTGGGCCACCGTCATGCCGCGCTTGATTTCATTGAGTTTGCTTTCGTTCTGCGCCAGGGCCTGGGGGCTGCGGTTGAGCAGCAAGCGCATGGTCAGCGCGCGGACCCGCAGCAGGTCCTGATTCATTTCGCCCACCGACATCACACTGGGCAGCCAGTTGTTGTCGACCTCGTCGGACTGCGCGCGCATGTTCGCCATCTGCAGCAGGGCGAACGCCCCCAGGCCGAACACCATCAACGCCAGCAGGCCGAAGCCCAGGCCTGCGCGCGGTGCAATGTTGAGACTCCTGATGCTCATTCTCCGGTTCCTTCCAAAAGCGCTGCATTCGCCATGCAGCGGGCTGCTGTTGAAAGTATCGGGTCGCGGAAAATTTGCTTAAGACGAAAACGTGATATCAAAACGCCCAAGCACTCCGATGCCTGGGCGTAAACGATTCAGCGTACGGTAAAACGCTGCTGGACCAACAAACGGTCGCCCTGGAACACCATGAAGCGCCACTCGCCGGGGATCACCTCATGACTCTCGGTGAACTCATAGGCCATGATGTCCTGCGGCGCGCCCGGCACCAGTTTCTGGGTCACTTCGAGCTTGTCGTGACGCTGGCCATCCGGGGTGCGGATACCCGGTGTGAAATACAGCAGGGTCAGCGGCACATCCTCGGCCACTTTGCCGGCCAGCTGATAACGCAGGCCGAACTTGGTGCCCAGCCGCGCAGGCACGATCTCGGTCTGCTCGATGTTCTCGTTGCTGCGCCGCAGCACCCGCTCACCCGACTGCAACGCGGCCTTCGGCCCCTCGAACACACCATATTCCACCGGGCCTTCGACACGGACTTCAGCACTGGCAAAGCCACTGAGCATCATCAGCGCCGCCAATGCGCTTAAACGGGTGAGGTGCATATCGCGCTCCTTGATTGAGATGGCGCGAGCCTATGACGCAGGCATGACAGGCTGATGACAAACCTGCATCGCCAGCGCCTTGGCAACGCCCGCGCACTGGCGCCACCCAGGATCAACGAGCGCACGGCAGCACGGCGAGGAAGTTGTCCCGGGCCACCTTGCGCACCACGTCCTCCGGCAAGGCATCGAGGAAGGGCTCGAAGCTGCGCATTTCCCGTCCCAGCTTGTTGAATCGCCCGACAACGTCCGAACCCAGCATGAACCGCTCGGGAAAGCGTTCCACCAGCTTTACCCACTCCGTCCGGGGCACGCCCTGCTCATCCAGCAGGTACGGCCTGAGCACGCTCCAGGACAGGTCGATATACAGGTTGGGATAGGACTCGAGCATCCGCGCCAGGGTCGGCAGGAGAAAACTCAGCTGCACCTGGTGCCGGTGGATCTCCATGCTGGTGCCCGCGTGGGCCCAGATAAAACGCGTGTGAGGGTGATTGCGCAGCGGCTCTTCGATTTCCGTCAGGTACAGCGGGTTCTTTTCGCGCTTGGAGGTGATGTTGGAATGCAGCATCACCGGCAGGTCGTTTTCCGCCGCCAGGTGATAGATCCGCGTCATCGCCTCGTTATTGGCCCGTGGCGTATCGCCGGAGGTCAGCGCGGTCAGGTCGTCGTGGCGGGTAAAGACCTCGCCGATGCCCTGCCACAACCCCGGATTGAGGTCGAGCATGCGCTGGATATGGGCCTCGGAGTTCTTGTCGTTGGGGTTGAAGCCCGACAGGAACGGATGGAAGTGCCGGCGCTGCTCGGGCGTCAGGCGATTCACCGCGGCGGCGACAATCACATCGGTAGCGCTGTACCAGTAGGCATCGGCGTCGTCGCCGGCGTAATAGCGCGGCCGCTTGGGTTCGTCTTCATGCCATTTCTTGGCCACCGGGATACCGGAAATCATCACATGCTCGATGCGATTGTCGGCCATGGCCTTGAGCAGCTTGTCCATGCCCACCGACTCCTGGAAGAAGTCGACGTAATGCAGGTGGGCATCGCTGTAGGCGTAGTCGCGGGCCTGGACCCAGGCGCTCGGCAGCAGCAACAGCAAGGTGCTCAGGTAGATCCAGCGCATGGGTGGGCTCCTGTCGATTCACGCTGGGTAGACCCTACCCCGGAGGCGGCGGTTCAGAAAAAGGGGAACGCACAACCAGCGTAATGCTCTATAACTGCACCACCTTTCAACGACTGCTCACTGCCCGAGGTCCGTCATGACTATCACCGTCAACACCGAATCCAGCGAAGGTTTCCGCCACAGCATCCAGATCGATGACCACCAATTGTTCGCCGACCTGCCCAAGACCCTGGGCGGCGAAGGTTCCGCGCCGGAACCCCACGACTTTTTCGATGCTGCCCTGGGCGCCTGCAAGGCCCTGACCCTCAAGCTGTACGCGCAGAAAAAAGAGATTCCGCTTACTGGCGTCACGGTCGAGGTCAAGCACGACAACAGCCAGGAGCAGAAAGGCAAATACGCGCTGCACGTCAAGCTGACCCTCAAAGGCGTACTGACCGACGCCCAGCGTGAAGAACTGCATCGCGTCGCCGACCGCTGCCCGGTGCACAAGCTGATGACCACCGCCGAGGTGAGCATCGAGACCCACCTGTCCGAAGGCGCCTTCAGCCAATAGCGCCACGGGCTGCACAAGCGGGTTATGCTCCCGGGCATAACCCGATCAGCCTGGAATGCACCATGAACACACCGCTCGTGATTCGCCCTCGCGCCGAGGACGTCGAAGGCCAACCCATCCTGCGTCCGCTGCCCTCGGCCCAATGCCGCAGCGTGGGGCCCTTCGTGTTTTTCGATCACATGCTGCAAACCCGCTACCCCGCGGGCAAGGGCATGAATATCCGCCAGCATCCGCATATTGGCCTGTCGACCCTGACCTACCTGTTCCAGGGGCAGATCCAGCACAAGGACAGCCTCGGTTCCGACCAGGTGGTGAACCAGGGGGATGTCAGCTGGATGACCGCCGGCAGCGCCATCGCCCACGTCGAGCGCACCCCGCAGGCGCTGATCGACAGCGACTTCAGCATGCACGGCCTGCAAGTCTGGCTGGCCTCCCCCAAGGCCCATGAACAAGGCCCGGGGCACTACAGCCATCACCCGGCCGCGACCCTGCCGGTCAGCGACAACCTCGGGGTCAGGATCCGAATGATCGCCGGCAGCGGTTTCTGCCTGGAATCGCCGGTCCCGGTGCTCTCCCCGACCCTGTATGCCGAAATACAGCTGCAGACCGCGACCACCCTGCTGATCCCCGCCGAACATGAGGAGCGCGCCCTGTACGTGCTCGAAGGCGACGCCCAGCTGGACGGCGAGCCCGTCGAGCCCCATGCGCTGGTGATCCTGCCGGCCGGCACCACCCCGACCCTGTTCGCCGACAGCGACTGCCACGCCGTGCTGTTCGGCGGCGCGCCGCTGGACGGTCCACGGCGGATCAACTGGAACTTCGTCTCCAGCGACCCGGCCCGTATCGATGAAGCCCGCCAGCGCTGGGCCGCCGGCGACTGGCCGACGGTGCCGGGGGAAAGCGAACGAATCGAACTGCCCAAGGGCAAAGGCTCGCCGTCCCCTCTGTAGCGCCGGGCGTTCAATAGCCTGGGCAGGTCAAGTACTGGCCCAGGCTCTACCGCCGCCAGGCTGCGCAACCAGCTACCGGCCGGCGCGAGCGGTTGCGGGTAGCCGGATCCCGGCCTATGGTCCAAGCGATGCATAGCCTGCGACCGCCGCGCGATGATTCGCCGTGGGTCGCTGTCCATCCAGCGCAACGTTGCGCAGCGAGGTGACCACATGCCAAACGACTCCCGTCCTGCCGTGCTCGAACTGATCGGCAACACGCCGCTGGTGCGTGTCAGCCGTTTCGATACCGGCCCCTGTACGCTGTTTCTCAAGCTTGAATCGCAAAACCCCGGAGGTTCGATCAAAGACCGTATCGGCCTGGCGATGATCGACGCCGCCGAGCGCGACGGCCGCCTGCGCCCCGGCGGCACCATAGTCGAGGCCACTGCCGGCAACACTGGCCTGGGCCTGGCCCTGGTCGGCCGTGCCAAGGGCTACCGGGTGGTCCTGGTGGTGCCGGACAAGATGTCCACCGAGAAGGTCCTGCACCTCAAGGCGATGGGCGCCGAAGTGCACATCACCCGCTCCGATGTCGGCAAGGGCCACCCCGACTACTACCAGGACATGGCGGCGCGGCTGACCAAGGAGATTCCCGACGCCTTCTTCGCCGATCAGTTCAACAACCCGGCCAACCCGCTGGCCCACGAATGCAGCACCGCGCCGGAAATCTGGGCCCAGACCCAACATGATGTGGACGCCATCGTGGTCGGCGTCGGTTCGGCCGGCACCCTGACCGGGCTGACCCGTTTCTTCCGCCGGGTACAGCCGGACCTGGAGATGGTGCTGGCCGACCCGGTGGGCTCGGTGATGGCCGAATACAGCCGCAGCGGCGCCCTGGGCACGCCCGGCTCCTGGGCCGTGGAAGGCATCGGCGAAGACTTCATTCCGTCCATTGCCGACCTTTCCAGCGTGCGCAAGGCCTATTCCATCAGCGACGAGGAAAGCTTCGAGTACGCCCGCCAGCTGCTGCGCGCCGAGGGCATTCTCGGCGGCTCTTCGACCGGCACCCTGCTGGCCGCGGCACTGCGCTACTGCCGCGAGCAGACCAAGCCGAAGCGGGTGGTCAGCTTCGTCTGCGACACCGGCACCCGCTACCTGTCGAAGATCTATAACGACCAATGGATGAACGATCAGGGCCTGCTTGCGCGCAAGCGCTACGGCGACCTGCGCGACCTGATCGCGCGGCGCTTCGAGGACGGCCGGGTGATCAGCGTAGGGCCGGACGACACCCTGCTCACCGCCTTCCAGCGCATGCGCCTGGCCGACGTCTCGCAACTGCCGGTGCTGGTGGACGGGCAGCGGCTGGTCGGAGTGATCGATGAGTCGGACATCCTGCTGGGCGTGCACGAAGACGCTTCGCACTTTCGCCAGACCGTGGCCAGCGCCATGAGCGATCAGCTGGAAACCCTGCCTCCCAGCGCCAGCCTGGCCGAACTGGAGGCGGAACTCGACCGTGGCTTCGTGGCGATCATCGCCGACGCCTCGGGCTTCCACGGTTTGATTACCCGGGTCGACATGCT
Source organism: Pseudomonas sp. SBT1-2 (assembly GCF_028640875.1). NCBI lineage: Bacteria > Pseudomonadati > Pseudomonadota > Gammaproteobacteria > Pseudomonadales > Pseudomonadaceae > Pseudomonas > Pseudomonas sp. SBT1-2. The sequence goes on from NZ_JAQZAA010000013.1 coordinate 25,432, forward strand.
CAATCACTTACGGAGATCGCTAACATGAGTCAACAGGATGAAACCGGCGCGCCGCGTGCCTTCGCTACCCGGGTAATCCATGCGGGGCAGACGCCGGACCCTTCCACCGGGGCGCTGATGCCGCCGATCTACGCCAACTCCACCTATGCCCAGCAGAGCCCCGGGGTGCACAAGGGCCTGGACTACGGGCGCTCGCACAACCCCACGCGCTGGGCGCTGGAACGCTGCGTAGCGGACCTTGAGGGCGGCACCCAGGCCTTCGCCTTCGCCTCCGGGCTGGCGGCGATTTCCAGCGTGCTCGAACTGCTCGACGCCGGCGCGCATATCGTTTCCGGCAATGACCTGTATGGCGGCACCTTCCGCCTGTTCGAACGGGTGCGCCGGCGCAGCGCCGGGCATCGCTTCAGCTTCGTCGACCTGTCCGACCTCTCGGCCTTCGAAGCGGCGTTGCAGGACGACACCCGGATGGTGATGGTCGAGACCCCGAGCAATCCCCTGCTGCGCCTCACCGATCTCGCCGCCATCGCGCGCATCTGCCGCGCGCGGGGCATCATCTGCGTCGCCGACAACACCTTTGCCAGCCCGTGGATCCAGCGCCCGCTGGAGCTGGGCTTCGATATCGTGCTGCACTCGACGACCAAGTACCTCAACGGCCACTCCGACGTGATCGGCGGCATTGCGGTGGTCGGCCAGAACCCCGACCTGGCCGAGCGCCTGGGCTTCCTGCAGAACGCCGTGGGGGCCATCGCCGGGCCGTTCGACGCCTTCCTCACCCTGCGCGGGGTGAAGACCCTGGCCCTGCGCATGGAACGCCACTGCAGCAACGCCCTGGAGCTGGCGCAATGGCTGGAACGCCAGCCACAGGTGGCGCGGGTCTACTACCCGGGCCTGCCGTCCCACCCGCAGCACGCCCTGGCGCGACGGCAGATGCAGGCTTTCGGCGGGATGATCTCCCTCGATCTGAACTGCGACCTGGCCGGCGCCAAGCGTTTTCTCGAGAACGTGCGGATCTTCGCCCTGGCCGAGAGCCTGGGCGGGGTGGAAAGCCTGATCGAGCACCCGGCGATCATGACCCACGCCAGCATTCCCGCGGAAACCCGGGCGCAGCTCGGCATCGGCGATGCTCTGGTACGCTTATCCGTGGGGGTCGAGGATGTCGAGGACCTGCGCGCCGACCTGGCCCAGGCGCTGACGCGGATCTGAATGGCTGACAGGCACCAAAAAGCCCGCCTGGCGTACAAGGCGGCTCGCTGAGAGCCGCATTGCATCGCCAGGCGGGCTTGTCGTTCCCGGGGCTCAGCCCTTGAACACTTCATCCAGCAGGTTGTGCATCGAGGTGAAGGCACGGCCCGCGGTCCTGGCGTCGTACATCATCATGCCCGGCACATTGGCGTGCGGATCGGTGAAGGAATGCACCGCGCCGCCGTAGCTCAGCAACTGCCAATCCACGCCCGCGGCATTCATTTCTTCTTCGAAGGCCGGCAACTGCTCTTTCGGCACCAGCGGGTCGGAGGCGCCATGCAGCACCAGTACCGAGCCCTTGATGTTCCGCGCGTCGGCCGGGTTCGGCGTATCCAGCGTGCCGTGGAAGGACACCGCGGCTTTCAGCGGCGCACCGCTGCGCGCCAGCTCCAGGGAGCAGCAACCACCGAAGCAGAAACCGAAGGTGGCCAGCCTGGCCTTGTCCACCGCGGCTTCCTGCTGGCTTTGCAGCGCCTCGAAGGCCGCCTGCATGCGCTTGCGCAGCAGGGCCCGGTCATCCTTCAGCGGCATCATGGCGGCGCCCGCCTCGTCGCCGTTGCTCGGACGGACCTGTTGCCCGTACAAGTCGGCGATCAGCACCACATACCCCTTGGCGGCCACCGCCTCGGCGATCTTCTCGGCACCGGCGCTGACCCCCATCCAGTTCGGCGCCATCAACAGCCCCGGACGCGGGCCCTGCTGGCTGGCATCGAACGCCAGGCGGCTTTCATAGGATTGACCATCAATCTGGTAGACCAGGGAACGAACAGTGACTTGGCTCATTTCAGACTCCTGATTCAAAAACACCGGAATGAAAAAACCCGCCGAAGCGGGTTTTTATGCAACGCAGTTAAACCGACAGTTCAACCAGCAGCTTGTTCAGACGACGCACATAGGCGGCCGGGTCTTTCAAACTGTCGCCGGCCGCCAGGGCCGCCTGATCGAAGAGGATGTGCGACAGGTCGCCGAAGCGCTCGTCGCTCTGCTCGCCGTCGAGTTTCTCGATCAACGGGTGAGCCGGGTTGAATTCGAAGATCGGCTTGGAATCCGGCACCTTCTGCCCGCTGGCCTCGAGGATCTGGCGCATCTGCAGGCCCAGGTCCTGCTCGCCGATCGCCAGGATCGCCGGGGAGTCGGTCAGGCGGTGGGAAACCCGCACTTCGCTGACGGTATCGCCCAGGGCGGTCTTGATCCGCTCCACCAGGCCTTCCTTGCTCTTGGCGACTTCTTCCGCGGCCTTCTTGTCCTCTTCCGAGTCCAGGTTGCCCAGGTCCAGGTCACCACGCGCCACGTCGACAAAACTCTTGCCGTCGAAGTCGCTCAGGTAGCTCATCAGCCACTCGTCGATGCGATCGGTCAGCAGCAGCACTTCGATGCCTTTCTTGCGGAAGACTTCCAGGTGCGGGCTGTTCTTGACCTGCGCGTAGGTTTCGCCGGTGAGGTAGTAGATCTTGTCCTGGCCTTCCTTGGCGCGCGCCAGGTACTCGGCCAGGGAAACATTCTGCTCGCCGTCGTCGCCCTGGGTGGAGGCGAAGCGCAGCAGGCCGGCGATCTTTTCCTTGTTGGCGAAGTCTTCGGCCGGGCCTTCTTTCATCACCTGGCCGAAGTTTTTCCAGAAGCCCTTGTATTGCTCAGGCTCGTTCTTCGCCAGTTTTTCCAGCATGTCCAGCACGCGCTTGGTCAGCGCCGACTTCATGGAGTCGATGATCGGGTCTTTCTGCAGGATTTCCCGCGACACGTTCAGCGACAGGTCGTTGGAGTCGACCACACCCTTGATGAAGCGCAGGTACAGCGGCAGGAAGGATTCTGCCTGGTCCATCACGAACACCCGCTGCACGTACAGCTTCAGGCCTTTCGGCGCTTCACGCTGGTACAGGTCGAATGGCGCACGGGCCGGCACGTAGAGCAACGAGCTGTATTCCAGCTTGCCTTCGACCTTGTTGTGGCTCCAGCTCAGCGGGTTCTCGAAATCGTGGGCGATGTGCTTGTAGAACTCCTGGTATTCCTCGTCCTTGATTTCGGTGCGCGGACGGGTCCACAGGGCACTGGCGCGGTTGACGGTTTCCCATTCCTGCGCAGGCTTCTCCTCGCCTTCGGCGGCAGCGGCCTCTTTCGGCAGCTCGATCGGCAGGGCGATATGGTCGGAGTACTTCTTGATGATGTTGCGCAGGCGCCAGCCATCGGCGAACTCATCTTCACCGGATTTCAGGTGCAGGACGATACGGGTACCGCGGTCGGCCTTGTCGATGGTCGCGACTTCGAACTCACCTTCGCCCTTGGAGGACCAGTGCACGCCTTCGCTGGCAGCGAGGCCGGCACGACGGGTGAAGACATCGACCTTGTCGGCGACGATGAAGGCGGAATAGAAGCCCACGCCGAACTGACCGATCAGGTGCGAATCCTTCTTCTGGTCGCCCGTGAGGTTTTTCATGAAGTCGGCGGTGCCGGACTTGGCGATGGTCCCCAGGTGGGTGATCACATCTTCCCGGCTCATGCCGATGCCGTTGTCTTCGAGGGTGACGGTCTTGGCGTCCTTGTCGAAGCTCACACGGATTTTCAGCTCCGCGCCACCTTCCAGCAACTCAGGCTTGGACAGGGCTTCGAAGCGCAATTTGTCGACAGCGTCAGAGGCGTTCGAGATCAGTTCGCGAAGGAAGATTTCCTTGTTGGAATACAGCGAATGGATCATGAGGTGCAGCAGTTGCTTTACCTCGGTCTGGAAGCCCAGGGTTTCCTTTTGAGTTTCCACACTCATGGTCATCAAACTCCAATCAGATGGCATAAGCCGCGCCCGGAGGGCTTACGGCGGGATGTCCACAGAGTTGGGGGCTATACCTGAGATTTCAAGGGCCTGGACTTTCTTCAAGCTTGAAATGTGCTCGCGCGGTGGCAATCGGCTCCTCCGCGCTGCTCTGCCAGGCGGTGATGGCCACGTTCGCCACCCGCCGGCCCTGGCGGCAGACCTGGCATCTGGCATAGGTATCGCGAAACTGCCCGGCACGCAGGTAGTCGAGGGAGAAGTCGATGATCTTCGGCACGCCGGGTGAGCCGGTACCAATCAACAGATGCAGGGCCGCCGCCAGTTCCATGAAACCGGCGATCACCCCACCGTGCAGGGCCGGCAGCAACGGGTTGCCGATGTTGTCGCGGTTGGCAGGCAGGCGAAACAGCAACTCATCGCCCTGCCGCGAACACTCGATACCAATCAGCCTGGCGTAGGGAATCACTTGCAGCAGTGCCGCGTAATCGCCTTGCTGGTGAGCACGCTGCACTTGCTCCTGGAAATCGTCGCTCATGGCTGCTCACCCTTGATGGCGCCAGCAAAACCTTTGCTGCCCTTGATGCCCTTGCCCATGCGAATGAAGGTGCCCACCACATGGGCAACGGGGTGCTCGGGATCGTCCTGATAGGCAAAACCGCGGGTGAAAATCACATCGCTGGTCACCCGATAGCACTGGGCAAAGCCGTACACGCTTTTGCCCGGTTCCGCCGGATGCATGTAATCGATGCGCAGGTCCAGGGTCGGGCAGACTTCGAACTCCGGCAGGACGCACAAGGTGGCCATGCCGCAAGCGGTGTCCATCAATGAGGTCAGCGCGCCACCATGGATCACTCCGGTCTGTGGGTTGCCGACTATCTGCGGGCTGTAAGGCAGCGTCAGGGTGATGCCGTCTTTTGAAGCGCTGTGCACGCTCATGGCCAATACCTGGCAATGGCGCAGCGCCGACAAAAACCGCGTCGCACGCTCAAAAACAGGGTTTTGCTCCATAAGGCAATTCTCTAGTTGATGTCAAAACCGCTCAGTTAACGAGGCCGGTAAAAGTTCCATATTGCTGGCACTTTATATATCTTTAGCTTTCAAGGAACTTAACCTGTAGAGCCATGCTCGAAAGGCCAGAAGATATCTTCAATAAGGAGAAACACCCCATGCGTAAGACTTTAGCTATTGCCCTGATGCTGACCGCTTCCCTCGGTCTCGCTGCCTGCGATAAAAAATCCGAGGACAAAGCTCAAGATGCCAACCAACATGCTGAGCAAGCTCAACAGAAACTGAACGAAGCTCAGGATAAAGTGAACGAAGCCGCAAAAGAAACCGTCGATGCAGCCAAAGATCAGGTTGAATCGAGCAAAGCAGCTGTTGAAGAAGCTGCCAAGGAAGCCGCTCCTAAAACCAACTAATCCGGTTTTAGTGCAGCAAAAAGAAAGCCCGCCTAGTGCGGGCTTTACTTTGTCTGGAATAACCTCTAAGCCAACAGGCGGCGAAAAATCGGACTAAGCATCAGCAACATTGAACAGAGCAGACCGATAAACCAGACCAGACTGCGCTGCCAGGCAAGATCCGCCCAATAACACAGCAGATAGATAACCCGCGTAATGACAAAGACAATCGCCAGCCCATCGATCAACCAACCCTGAGTCTGGGTGGTATGGGCCATCAGCACCCCGACCGCGAATAACATGAAGGCTTCGAAGCTGTTCTGGTGCGCCGCCAGCGCCCGGGCACCGAATCCCGTAAGTTGCGCCTGTTGCTGGCGTGGCAGGTGATTGTCGTAACCGCCCTGCTCTTTCATGGCGCTGGCCACCGGCATCCGTGCCACGTAAATCAACAGTGCGCTGATAAACACACACCAGAACGCGATACTCATCAGGCTATCTCCTTGTTCGCCTCAGGCAATGGCGCCTCTGTAGGGGTATAGACCATCACGTCCAACACGTCGGAATGAAACTCCCGGCGGTACAGCACCAGCACCACGCCCGCGCTCATCAGCATGAACAGCCAGGGGCTGACGAACCAGGCCAGCATGCTCATGCCGAAGTAATAGGAACGCAGGCCGAAGTTGAACTGGTTGGCGGCCATGGAAATCACCCGCGCAGCCCGCAGGGCAAAGGCTTTTCGCTCCTGTTCGGAAACATGTCGCTCACCGATCATTGGCGCCGAGCCGACGAGGATGGCGGCGAAGTTGTACTGGCGCATGCACCAGCTGAAGGTGAAGAAGGCGTAGACGAACACCAGGGCCAGGCACAGCAGCTTGATCTCCGACATGCCCTGGGAGGCCTGCTGCACCATGGGAATGTCGGCCAGCAGCGACACCGCACGCTCGGAAGCACCGAGCACGGTAAGGATACCGGCGAGGATAATCAGGGTGCTGGAAGCGAAGAACGAGGCATTGCGCTCCAGGTTGCCGATCACGCTGGCGTCGGCGATGCGGTTGTCGCGCAGCAGCATGCGGCGCATCCAGTCTTCCCGGTACAGGTGCAGCACGCTGGCCAGGCACGCGGTGTCGCGGCCCTTCCACGTGGCGTAGCGGGTATAGCCACCCCAGCAGATGACAAACCAGAGGGCGGCGATGAGATGGATCAGGTTGGCTTCGACGAACGACATGCAGGTTCCCGGATAGGCGTTGGCAGAGTGCGGATACAACTGGCACTGCTTCGACGTTGATCGAGGAAAAAAGACACCATCCCTCGCCCATAAAAAATGCCCCGCATCGCTGGATACGGGGCATTTTTTTATGGTTACTCGGTGCCCGCTCGTGACGGGCATCGGGCAGATAGCGGTTTAGGCCAGGGCTTCGCTGCGCTTGCCCAGCAGGCGGTCGCAGACTACAGCGACTACCAGGGTCATGACCGAAGGCACCAGCCACGCCAGGCCCTGCTCGCTCAGCGGCAGGTGCATCAACTGGGTGGGCATCCAGTCCGCCAGGCCGGCGCCCTTGAGGGCGTCGATCAGGCCGAACAGGAAAGACACCAGCATCACCGGACCGACGATGCGGCCTTGCTCATGCCAGAAGTCCTTGCAGAAGCTCAGGGCCACCAGGGCGATGCATGGCGGGTAGATAGCGGTCAGCACCGGGATGGAGAAAGCGATCAGCTTGGTCAGGCCCAGGTTGGACACCAGCAGCGAGAACGCCGCCAGGATGATCACCAGAGTCTTGTACGACAGCGGCAGTACGCGGCTGAAGTACTCGGCGCAGGCACAGGTCAGGCCGACCGCGGTCACCAGGCAGGCCAGGGAAATCAGCACGGCCAGGAAGCCGCTGCCCAGGGAGCCAAAAGTGTGTTGCACATAAGCGTGCAGCACCGCCGCGCCATTGGTGGCGCCGACCGCGACTTCGTGGCTGCCCGAGCCCAGGCGGAACAGGCTGACATACACCAGCGCCAGGCCGACGCCGGCAATCAGCCCGGCGATGATCGCGTAACGAGTGATCAGGCGTGGCGACTCGACACCGCGAGAGCGGATGGCGTTGACGATGACGATGCCGAACACCAGTGCGCCCAGGGTATCCATGGTCAGGTAACCATTGATGAAGCCTTGGGAGAACGGTGCCGCGACGTACTCGGGAGTCGCCACACCGATATCACCGGCCGGCAAGGCGAACGCGGCGATGCCCAGTACAGCCAGGGCGATGATCTTCAGCGGCGCGAGGAAACGCCCAACGGTGTCCAGCAGGCGTCCCGGGTAGAGGGAGATGAAAAACACCAGCAGGAAATACGCCGAGCTATAGAGGAACAGCGCCAGCGGGCTTTCGCCGGTCAGGGGCGCCAGGCCTACTTCAAAGGACACGGTCGCGGTACGCGGCGTCGCGAACAACGGGCCGACCGCCAGGTAGCAGACCGCCGCCAGCAGGCCACCGGCGATTTTGCCGATCGGGCTGCTCAGCGCGTCCATCGCCCCGCCGACCTTGGCCAGCGCAACGACGGTCACCACCGGAAGGCCCACGGCGGTGATCAGAAAGCCCAGCGCCGCGATCCAGACGTTAGGTCCGGACTGCAAGCCGACGATAGGCGGGAAGATGATATTGCCGGCCCCGACGAACAGGGCAAAGGTCATAAAACCCAGTGCCAGAATGTCCTGGCCTTTCAACACTTTCATTAAGGAAATACCACACTACTGAATCGGAATTTAGAGAGGGATTTCCCTTATGGGTGAGGGAAATGCTGTCGGTCCGTATAGGACTGACCCGTTTAGCGCGCAGCTTCCTTGTGGGACGCAGACGCAAAAGAGGCGGCTAGCCTACCGAATTTGTAAGACAAACGCACTGTTAGAGGGCGAACTGTCCGATAAGCGACATTTGCGTGTCGCGTTTACATATTAAAAGCAGCTGCAAGATACAAGTTTCAAGCAACAAGCTTCTCTTGCAGCTTGCCGCTTGAGGCTTGCAACTGCTCTTAACGAACAAAGGCCACCCGAAGGTGGCCTTTGTCAGCAGAGTTGCAAGCTAAGCGCGAGGCTTACTTGACAGCCCAGCCAGTCAGCTCGGCCAGGGCCTTGCCGATGTCTGCCAGCGAACGCACGGTTTTCACGCCTGCGTCTTGCAGAGCAGCGAATTTCTCGTCTGCAGTGCCTTTGCCGCCAGAGATGATTGCGCCAGCATGGCCCATGCGCTTGCCCGGAGGAGCAGTCACACCAGCGATGTAGGAAACAACCGGCTTGGTCACGTTAGCCTTGATGTAGGCAGCCGCTTCTTCTTCAGCCGAACCGCCGATTTCGCCGATCATCACGATCGCTTCGGTCTTCGGGTCTTCCTGGAACAGCTTCAGGATGTCGATGAAGTTGGAGCCCGGGATCGGGTCACCACCGATGCCGACGCAGGTGGACTGACCGAAACCGGCGTCAGTGGTCTGCTTGACGGCTTCGTAAGTCAGGGTGCCGGAACGGGAAACGATACCGACCTTGCCTGGCAAGTGAATGTGACCTGGCATGATGCCGATCTTGCATTCGCCTGGAGTGATCACGCCTGGGCAGTTAGGGCCGATCAGGGTAACACCCAGCTCGTCGCACTTGACCTTGGCATCCAGCATATCCAGGGTAGGAATGCCTTCGGTGATGCAGACGATCAGCTTGATGCCGCCGAAAGCTGCTTCCAGGATGGAGTCCTTGCAGAAAGGAGCTGGAACGTAGATCACGCTGGCGGTGGCGCCAGTGGCAGCTACAGCGTCTTTCACAGTGTTGAAGACAGGCAGGCCCAGGTGCTCGGTGCCGCCTTTGCCCGGAGTTACGCCGCCAACCATCTTGGTGCCGTATTCGATGGCTTGCTGGGTGTGGAAACTACCTTGCGAACCGGTAATACCCTGGCAGATAACTTTGGTGTCTTTATTGATCAGGACGCTCATTATTTGCCCTCCGCAGCTTTGACAACTTGTTGAGCAGCGTCGGTCAGGCTGGTAGCAGCGATGATGTTCAAGCCGCTTTCTGCCAGTACTTTAGCGCCCAGTTCAGCGTTGTTGCCTTCAAGGCGAACAACAACCGGGATTTTCACGCCGACTTCTTTCACTGCACCGATGATGCCTTCGGCAATCATGTCGCAACGAACGATGCCGCCGAAGATGTTGACCAGTACTGCAGCGACGTTGGTGTCGGACAGGATGATCTTGAAGGCTTCGGTCACGCGCTCTTTGGTAGCGCCACCACCTACGTCGAGGAAGTTGGCTGGCTTGCCGCCGTGCAGGTTGACGATGTCCATGGTACCCATGGCCAGGCCGGCACCGTTGACCATGCAGCCGATGTTGCCTTCCAGGGCCACGTAGTTCAGTTCGAACTTGGCGGCGTGCGCTTCGCGCGGATCGTCCTGCGACGGATCGTGGAAAGTCTTCAGCTTAGGCTGACGGTACATGGCGTTGGCGTCGATGTTGATCTTCGCGTCCAGGCAGTGCAGATCGCCATCAGCCTTGATCACCAGCGGGTTCACTTCCAGCAGAGCCAGATCGTGGTCCTGGAACAGTTTGGCCAGACCAACGAAGATCTTGGCGAACTGGGCAACTTGCTTGCCTTCCAGGCCCAGCTGGAAAGCCAGCTCGCGACCCTGGAACGGCTGAGCGCCAACCAGTGGATCAATAGTGGCTTTGAGAATTTTTTCTGGAGTGTCGTGAGCGATTTTCTCGATGTCCACGCCACCTTCGGTGGAAGCCATGAACACGATGCGACGGCTCGAACGGTCGACGACAGCGCCCAGGTACAGCTCTTTAGCGATATCAGTGCACGATTCAACCAGGATCTTGGTGACTGGCTGACCATTGGCGTCAGTCTGGTAAGTCACCAGACGCTTGCCCAACCACTGTTGAGCGAATGCTTTAGCGTCTTCTTTGCTGCGAACCAGCTTTACGCCGCCCGCTTTACCGCGACCACCGGCGTGAACCTGGGCTTTGACAACCCACTCGGAGCCGCCGATCTTGTCGCAAGCTTCTGCTGCTTCTTCCGGGGTGTCTACCGCGTAGCCTTTGGATACTGGCAGGCCGTATTCAGCGAACAGCTGCTTACCCTGATACTCGTGAAGATTCATGCTTTTTACCGTCTTCGTTAGGTACTGCGCATTCGGCGCTGCGCTCTTGATGAGTGCCGCGCCACCTGTGACCGCTCCTCACCGGACTCCCCTGCCCCGCATCCGCAACCTGGGCTGCGGCACGACGCCTGAAGATTCCCGTGAGGTCGAGTCCAGCGGACGTTCCGCGGTGAGTCTTGCTCGCAAGGCTCACGACGGGCAATCCGCCGTGGTTTCTTATTGTCTTAACGCTTTTTGCGGTTGGCGATGTGGATGGCGCCGCCATTCACTGCCAGTGCTGCTTCGTGCAGCGCTTCGGACAGGGTCGGATGGGAGAAAACCATCATGCCCAGGTCTTCGGCGCTGGTGCCGAATTCCATGCCGATCGCACCTTGCTGAACCAGTTCCGCCGCGCTTGGGCCAATCACGTGGACGCCCAGTACGCGGTCAGTCTTGGCATCAGCGATGACTTTTACGAAACCGCCGGTGTCGTTGGCTGCCATGGCACGGCCGCTGGCTGCGAACGGGAAGGTGCCGACGTTAACTTCAACGCCTTCAGCTTTCAAGGCCTGCTCGGTCTTGCCGACCCACGCGATTTCCGGGTGAGTATAAATAACCGAAGGGATCAGGTCATAGTTCATCTGAGCCTTGTGGCCCTTGATGCGCTCGACGACCATGATGCCCTCTTCCGAGGCCTTGTGAGCCAGCATCATGCCGCGAACCACGTCGCCGATCGCGTAAACGCCCGGTACGGTGGTGGCGCAGTGATCGTCAACGTGCACGAAACCGCGCTCGTCGAGGGTCACGCCGCAATCGGCAGCCAGCAGATCAGTGGTCACCGGACGGCGACCAACGGCTACGATCAGCTTGTCGAAAGTGATGTTCTGTTCGCCGTTGGCATCGGTGTAGGTCACGACCACTTCTTCGCCGTTGACCTTGGAGCCGGTGACGCGAGCGCCCAGCTTGATGTCCAGACCCTGTTTGGTCAGGGTTTTCAGCGCTTCCTTGGAGACGGCGGTGTCGGCAGCCATCAGGAAGGTGTCCAGGGCTTCCAGGACAGTCACTTCAGCGCCCAGACGGGACCATACCGAACCCAGTTCCAGACCGATCACGCCAGCGCCGATCACGCCCAGGCGTTTTGGTACGGATTGGAATTCCAGGGCGCCGGTGGAGTCAACGATCACTTTCTGATCGACCGGGGCTGGTGGAATGTCGATTGGACGGGAGCCTGGCGCCAGGATGACGTTCTCGGCTTCGATCACTTCCACCGAGCCGTCTGGCTTGGTGACTTCGACTTTCTTGCCGGCCAGCAGTTTGCCGTGGCCCTGGATGGAGGTCACGCCGTTGGCCTTGAACAGGGTGGCAACACCGCTGGTCAGGTTTTTCACGATGTTGGCTTTGCGGCCGACCATCGCAGGCACGTCCATGGACACGCCAGCGTGGCTGATACCGTGGATCGCGAAACCGTCTTGGGCTTCGTGGAATTTCCAGGAGCTGTCCAGCAGCGCCTTGGAAGGGATGCAGCCGACGTTCAGGCAAGTACCGCCGAGGGCCAGTTTGCCCTCCTTGTCGGTATATTTCTCGATGCAGGCAGTCGTGAGGCCGAGTTGCGCAGCTTTAATGGCAGCTACATAGCCGCCAGGGCCTGCGCCAATCACTACCACGTCGAATTTCTGAGTCATGTGTCATTCCTTCTCGAATCAAACCGGACGGCCTCTTGTGGAGGCCGTCGTGGGACGAAGCTGTTCGTTTCGGCGAAAGGCCGATCATCGCTGATCGGCCCATGCTACGAAATCAGATATCCAGCAGCAGACGAGCCGGGTCTTCCAGCAGGTTCTTGATGGTAACCAGGAAGGTCACTGCTTCTTTGCCGTCGATCAAACGGTGATCGTAGGACAGAGCCAGGTACATCATCGGACGGATAACCACCTGACCGTTGATCGCCATAGGACGCTGCAGAATGTTGTGCATGCCCAGGATCGCCGCTTGCGGCGGGTTGACGATCGGAGTCGACATCATCGAACCGAAAGTACCACCGTTGGTGATGGTGAAAGTACCGCCGGTCATTTCTTCCATCGACAGTTTGCCGTCACGGGCTTTCTTGCCGAAGGTGGCGATGCCGCCTTCGATTTCAGCCAGGCTCATCAGTTCGGCGTTACGCAGAACCGGAACCACCAGACCGCGGTCGCTGGATACGGCAACACCGATGTCGGCGTAGCCGTGGTAAACGATGTCGGAGCCGTCGATCGAGGCGTTGACCGCCGGGAAACGCTTCAGCGCTTCGGTAGCAGCCTTGACGAAGAACGACATGAAGCCCAGGCGTACGCCGTTGTGGGACTTCTCGAACAGATCCTTGTACTTCGAACGCAGGGCCATGACTTCGGTCATGTCGACTTCGTTGAAGGTGGTCAGCATCGCCATGTTCGACTGGGCTTCGACCAGACGCTCGGCAACCTTGGCCCGCAGGCGGGTCATCGGAACGCGCTTCTCGACGCGGTCGCCGGCAGCGAATACCGGAGCAGCGGCGGCTGGAGCGGCAGCCTTGGCAGGCGCGGCAGCCGGAGCGGCTTTCTTGGCAGCAACGGCTGCAACCACGTCTTCCTTGGTCACGCGACCGCCTTTGCCGGTACCGGCAACGGAAGCGATGTTGATGCCGTTCTCTTCAGCCAGCTTGCGCGCAGCAGGAGCAGCGATTGGATCGTCTTCGCCTTCGGCGGCAGGCGCTGCGGCCTGAGCGGCAGCTGGTGCGGCAGCGGCGGCTGGAGCAGCAGCGGCAGCGCCTTCAGCGATGGAGCCCAGTACTTCGTCGGACAGAACGGTGTCGCCTTCGTTCTTGACGATAGCGCCCAGCACGCCGTCAGCGGTGGCCAGAACTTCCAGCACGACCTTGTCGGTTTCGATGTCGACGATCAGTTCGTCGCGCTTGACGGCGTCGCCCGGTTTTTTGTGCCAGGTGGCAACGGTGCCATCGGCAACCGATTCCGGGAAAGTGGGGGCTTTGATCTCGATAGCCATTATCTGTGGTTCCTTAAATTCGGTTTCAGGTGCGCGAAGGCGTTAAACAGTGAAAGCATCTTGCAGCAGTTTTTCCTGCTGCTCGGCGTGCATCGATGCGTAACCGCATGCAGGTGCAGCAGAGGCTTCACGGCCCGCGTACTCGAGTACGAGCGACTTGTCGTGATTACCAACGATGCGGCGCATGTGGTGCTGGCTGCAGTACCAGGCACCCTGGTTCATCGGCTCTTCCTGACACCAAACGACATGTTTGAGGTTGGTGTACGGAGCCAGGACTTCGTTCAAGTCGTCCTCAGGGAACGGGTACAGTTGCTCGATACGCACGATGGCGATGTCGTCGCGGCCTTCGGCACGGCGTTTTTCCAGCAGGTCGTAGTAGACCTTGCCGCTGCACAGAACCAGACGATTCACGCCTTTTGGATCCTGGGCATCGATTTCCGGAATAACGGTCTGGAACGAACCTTCCGCCAGATCTTCCAGGGTCGAGATGGCCAGTTTGTGACGCAGCAGCGATTTCGGAGTCAGGACCACCAGCGGCTTGCGCAGCGGGCGAATCACCTGACGACGCAGCAGGTGGTAGATCTGGGCCGGGGTGGTCGGCATGCAGACCTGGATGTTGTGCTCGGCGCACAACTGCAGGTAACGCTCCAGACGAGCCGAAGAGTGCTCCGGACCCTGACCTTCATAACCGTGCGGCAGCAGCATGGTCAGACCGCAGAGACGGCCCCACTTGTGCTCGCCACTGGTGATGAACTGGTCGATCACCACCTGGGCACCGTTGGCGAAGTCGCCGAACTGGGCTTCCCAGATCACCAGCGCGTTTGGCGTGGTGGTCGAGTAACCGTATTCGAACGCCAGTACGGCTTCTTCGGACAGGAACGAATCGTACAGATCGAAACGTGGCTGGCCTTCGTACAGGTGCTGCAGCGGAATGTAGGTGCTGGCGTCTTTCTGGTTGTGCAGGACCGCATGACGGTGCGAGAACGTACCGCGGCCAATATCTTGGCCGGTCATGCGGATCGGGTGACCTTCGAACGCCAGGGTCGCGTATGCCATGGTTTCGGCATAACCCCAGTTGATCGGCAGGCCGCCGGCTTGCATCTTCTGACGGTCTTCGTAGATCTTCGCGACCTGGCGCTGAACCACGAAGCCTTCCGGCAGCTCCAGCAGCTTGGCGGACAGTTCCTGCAGGGTCTTCAGATCGAAGGTGGTGTCGTGACGCGCAGTCCAGGCGTGGCCCAGATATGGACGCCAGTCCACGAACAGCTCTTTGTTCGGCTCCTTGACCAGGCTCTTCACGACGTGCAGGCCGTTGTCCAGCGCGTTGCGGTATTCGTCGACTTTCGCCTGAACACGCTCGGCGTCGAGCACATTGGCCTGGACCAGACGATCGGCATACAGCTCACGGGTGGTGCGCTGCTTGGCGATCTGCTGGTACATCAGAGGCTGGGTGCCGCTTGGCTCGTCCGCTTCGTTGTGGCCGCGACGACGGTAGCAGACCAGGTCGATCACCACATCGCGCTTGTACTGCATGCGGTAGTCGATGGCCAACTGGGTCACGAACAGTACGGCTTCCGGATCATCACCATTCACATGGAGGATCGGCGCCTGGATCATTTTCGCGACGTCGGTGGCGTACTCGGTGGAACGCGAGTCCAGCGGGTTGCTGATGGTGAAACCGACCTGGTTGTTGATCACGATGTGCACGGTACCGCCGGTCTTGAAACCGCGGGTCTGCGACATCTGGAAGGTTTCCATCACCACGCCCTGACCTGCGAACGCAGCGTCACCGTGGATGGAGATTGGCAGAACCTTGTCACCGGTCTGGTCGTTGCGACGATCCTGACGGGCGCGCACCGAACCCTCGACCACTGGCGAAACGATTTCCAGGTGGGACGGGTTGAAGGCCATGGCCAGGTGAACTTCACCGCCGGTGGTCATCACGTTGGACGAGAAGCCCTGGTGGTATTTCACGTCACCGGAGCCCAGCTCGACCTTCTTCTTGCCTTCGAACTCGTCGAACAGCTCGCGCGGGTTCTTGCCGAAGGTGTTGACCAGGACGTTGAGGCGACCACGGTGGGCCATGCCGATCACGACTTCCTTGGTGCCGTAGGAACCGGAACGCTGGATCAGCTCGTCGAGCATCGGGATCAGGCTTTCGCCGCCTTCCAGGCCGAAACGCTTGGTGCCCGGGTACTTGGTGCCCAGGTATTTTTCGAGGCCTTCAGCTGCGGTGACGCGCTCGAGCAGGTGACCCTTGATATCCGTGGAGTAGGTCGGACGGCCGCGCACGCTTTCCAGACGCTGCTGGAACCACTGGCGCTGCTCGGAATCGGTGATGTGCGTAAATTCAGCGCCGATGGTGCGGCAATATGTCTGCTGCAACGCTTCGTGAATTTCGCGTAGGCTCGCTTCCTCTTTGCCGATGAACAGGTCGCCGGCACGGAAGGTCGTATCAAGATCGGCATTGGTCAAGCCGTAATGATTGATTGACAGGTCTGCAGGTGCAGGACGCTGCCACAGCCCCAGCGGGTCAAGCTGGGCTGCCTGGTGGCCACGCATACGGTAGGCCTGGATCAATCGCAGCACTTCAACTTGCTTCTTCTCGTGCTCGCTGCTCACGCTACCGGCGGATACCGGCTGGGCGCGGCGCTGGTTCTTTGCCAGCAACACGAAATGATCGCGGATTGTCGAGTGCGAAACATCGATGGCAGTGCTGCCGTCGGTAGGCAACTTCTGGAAGTAAGTGCGCCACTCTTCTGGCACAGCGTTAGGGTCGTGCAGGTAGAGCTCGTAGAGCTCTTCCACATAGGCAGCGTTACTACCGGATAGGTAGGCGCTGTTCCACATGCGCTGCATCACGCTTTCTTGCATGCTTGGTCACCCTCGGTTAGGGGAACACCACCGGCGAAGACACCGAGCAAACTTGCAAAAGTCCGAGTGCAGCGACCAAAACAAGCCACTTAGGATCACGCTGATAGTCCGGGTACCAGCCCGGATGCCCCTGCTTGTCTCATTTCTTCAAAATACGAGCGGCAACTTTGTGAGCTGCTGCTCAGCTTAAAACTACGGCGCCGGTTGAAGCCTGCGCCGTAGCCTCTACGGGTACAGCGGTCCTGCCTTTACAACAGCTGGGTTACAGCAGCTGAATCACACGCCGCTCGAGAGCAGCATGTTACGTATGTGACCGATGGCCTTAGTCGGGTTCAGGCCTTTCGGACAAACGTTGACGCAGTTCATGATGCCGCGGCAGCGGAATACGCTGAACGGATCATCCAGCGAAGCCAGACGCTCGGACGTCTTGGTGTCGCGGCTGTCTGCCAGGAAGCGATAGGCTTGCAGCAGTGCAGCTGGACCCAGGAACTTGTCCGGGTTCCACCAGAAGGACGGGCAGGAAGTCGAGCAGCAAGCGCACAGGATGCACTCGTACAGACCATCGAGCTTTTCGCGCTCTTCAGGGGACTGCAGACGTTCGATGGCCGGAGCCGGCGTGTCGTTCTGCAGGAATGGCTTCACCTTCTCGTATTGCTTGTAGAAGATGCTCATATCGACGACCAGGTCACGGATAACCGGCAAACCTGGCAGCGGACGAACAACCAGCTTGTTGTTCTTTACCACGGCAGACAGCGGCGTGATGCACGCCAGGCCGTTCTTGCCGTTGATGTTCATGCCGTCGGAACCGCAAACGCCTTCACGGCAGGAGCGACGATAGGAGAAACCTTCGTCCTGCTCTTTGATCAGCGCCAGTACGTCCAGCACCATCAGATCCTTGCCACCGGTGTCGACCTGGAAAACCTGGGTTTTCGGCGCGGAGTCGGTGTCAGGGTTGTAACGATAAACTTCGACTTGCAACATATCGATCACCCTTTAGTAAGTCCGGACTTTTGGTTCAAAAGTCGGAACAGTCTTCGGCGAGAAGTTAACGGCACGCTTGGCAACGCGCTTCTCACCCGGGAAGTACAGGGTGTGGCACAGCCAGTTTTCGTCGTCGCGGTCTTCGAAGTCTTCACGGGCATGGGCGCCGCGGGACTCTTTGCGCACTTCGGCAGCGATGGCGGTGGCTTCGGCCACTTCCAGCAGGTTCTGCAGTTCCAGTGCTTCGATACGTGCAGTGTTGAACGCCTGCGACTTGTCGTTGATCTTGACGTTGGCGATACGGGTACGCAGCTCGGCCAGCTGGGCAATGCCCTTCTGCATGTATTCGCCGGTACGGAATACGCCGAAGTAGTTCTGCATGCAGCTTTGCAGCTCGCGACGCAGGGTAGCCACATCTTCGCCATCAGTACGCTCGTTGAGAGCGTTCAGGCGTGCCAGTGCAGCCTCGATGTTGGCGTCGGTCGCGTCATCGTATTCGATGCCGTCGGTCAAGGCTTTTTCCAAGTGCAGGCCGGCAGCGCGGCCGAATACCACCAGGTCGAGCAGCGAGTTGCCGCCCAGGCGGTTGGCACCGTGAACCGATACACAAGCCACTTCGCCCACAGCGAACAGACCGTGGATGATCTCATCCACGCCTTCGGCGTTCTGGGTGATTGCCTGGCCATGAATGTTGGTCGGCACGCCGCCCATCATATAGTGGCAAGTTGGAACTACTGGTACTGGAGCAACCACCGGGTCAACGTGAGCGAAAGTCTTGGACAGTTCGCAGATGCCTGGCAGACGGCTGTGCAGCACTTCCTCGCCCAGGTGGTCGAGCTTGAGCATCACGTGGTCGCCATTCGGACCACAACCGTTGCCGGCGATGATTTCTTTAACCATCGAACGGGCAACAACGTCACGACCGGCAAGGTCCTTGGCGTTCGGAGCATAACGCTCCATGAAACGCTCGCCGTGCTTGTTGATCAGGTAACCACCTTCACCACGGCAACCTTCGGTCACCAGTACACCGGCGCCGGCGATGCCGGTCGGGTGGAACTGCCACATTTCAATGTCTTGTACCGGCACGCCGGCACGCAGCGCCATGCCGACACCGTCACCGGTGTTGATCAGGGCGTTGGTGGTGGATGCATAGATACGACCCGCGCCGCCGGTCGCCAATACGGTGGCTTTCGCGCGGATGTAGGTGGTTTCGCCGGTTTCGATGCAGATCGCGATCACACCGACGAACGCGCCTTCCTGGTTCTTCACCAGGTCAACGGCGTAGTACTCGTTCAGGAAGGTGGTGCCGGCTTTCAGGTTGCCCTGATAAAGGGTGTGCAGCAGCGCGTGACCGGTACGGTCGGAAGCTGCGCAGGTACGGGCAGCCTGGCCGCCTTTACCGTAATCCTTGGACTGACCGCCGAAAGGACGCTGGTAGATACGACCGGTTTCGGTGCGGGAGAACGGCAGACCCATGTGGTCCAGTTCGAAAACCGCGGCCGGGCCTTCCTGACACATGTATTCGATAGCGTCCTGGTCACCGATATAGTCGGAACCCTTGACGGTATCGTACATGTGCCAGCGCCAGTCATCGTTCGGGTCGGCCGACGCGATGGCGCAGGTGATGCCGCCCTGAGCCGACACAGTGTGCGAGCGGGTCGGGAACACCTTGGTGATCACTGCAGTCTTGTGGCCGCCCTGGGCCAGCTGCAATGCGGCACGCATGCCGGCGCCGCCGCCACCAATGATGATGGCGTCGAAAGAAATCGTTGGAATGTTAGCCATGAATCAGATACCCCAGAGAATCTGCACACCCCAGACGAAGTAGGCGAACATTGCAACGCCGCATACTGCCTGGAAAAGGAAACGTACTGCAGTCGCCGATTTGCCCAGCGCCATCGGCGTCAGGTAGTCGGTCGAAATGGTCCACATGCCGACCCAGGCGTGAGCGCCCAGAGCAACCATGGCCAGCAGGCTGAAGATACGCATCCAGTTGTTGGAGAACAGTGCGTGCCATTGCTCGTAGCCAAGGCCCGGGTTCGCAACGAGGTATCCGATCAGGAAGATGAAATAAGCCGCGAGAACGACCGCAGACACACGTTGTGCCATCCAGTCATAGAGGCCCGAACGCGACAGGTTCGTGACGTTAGTTACCATATCCAAACTCCTGCCAGAACGATTACCACCACGGATACGGCGATAACGATTTTAGAGCCCAGCTTGCCGCCTTCCAGCGTCTCACCGATGCCCATGTCCATGATCAAATGGCGCACACCGGCAACCAAGTGATACAGCAAGGCGGACAGGATGCCCCAAATCACTAGCTTGGCTAGCGGACTGGTCAGACACGCTTTCACCTCGCCGAAGCCTTCCTCGGAGCTGAGCGACTTGTCCAATGCATAAAGCATGATGGCAAGGCTCACAAAGAGGATGACACCGGAAATACGGTGAAGGATGGACGTGTAAGCAGTGACTGGGAGTTTGATGGTCCTTAGGTCTAGGTTTACAGGTCGTTGGCTATTCACGGCTTTTTTCACACTGAAGAGCCCCTAACAATCAGGGCAAAGTTGTTGGGGAGTGCACTGGTCAGGTACCCACCACCCAGGGAGTGACGACCCCCATCAAACCGGGCCCGAAAGCCCATGGCGGTCGGTGGCCGAGTATAGACAGTTAGGCTACTAATGACAACGCAATCACCTTCCCCTAATAGCTCATTGCGTTAGGCGGATAAAAGGCGTAAATGGCGGGGAATTTCGAGGAAAAAGTACGGTTAAAGCCTTCTGGGGCAAGACTTTAGGCAAATTGACATTCGGATTTATCTCACTATAGTGGTGCGGGCCCTGCGTGGGGGGTCTGTCTGATGATTTCAAGCATAAATAGGAGGCCACATGGCTGACAAAAAAGCGCAGTTGATCATCGAGGGCGCAGCCCCCGTCGAGCTGCCCATTTTAACCGGCACCGTTGGTCCCGATGTAATCGATGTTCGGGGCTTGACGGCCACGGGCCGCTTCACCTTTGACCCGGGTTTCATGTCGACCGCCTCCTGCGAGTCGAAAATCACCTATATCGACGGCGACAACGGCATTCTGTTGCACCGCGGCTACCCGATCGAACAGTTGGCTGAAAAGTCGGACTACCTGGAAACCTGCTACCTGCTGCTCAACGGCGAACTGCCGACCGCAGAACAGAAGGCCCAGTTCGTCAGCAACGTGAAGAACCACACCATGGTTCACGAGCAACTGAAGACTTTCTTCAACGGCTTCCGTCGCGACGCCCACCCGATGGCCGTCATGTGCGGCGTAGTCGGCGCCCTCTCGGCCTTCTACCACGACTCCCTGGACATCAATAACCCGCAGCATCGCGAAATCTCCGCGATCCGCCTGGTTGCCAAGATGCCGACCCTGGCCGCGATGGTTTACAAGTACTCCATGGGCCAACCCATGATGTACCCGCGCAACGACCTGTCGTACGCGGAAAACTTCCTGCACATGATGTTCAACACCCCGTGCGAGATCAAACCGATCAGCCCGGTGCTGGCCAAGGCAATGGACCGGATCTTCATCCTCCATGCCGACCACGAGCAGAACGCATCGACCTCCACCGTACGCCTGGCAGGCTCCTCGGGCGCCAACCCGTTCGCCTGTATCGCTGCCGGTATCGCCGCACTCTGGGGCCCGGCTCACGGCGGCGCCAACGAAGCGGTACTGACCATGCTCGACGAAATTGGCGATGTCTCGAACATCGACAAGTTCATCGCCAAGGCCAAGGACAAGAGCGATCCGTTCAAGCTGATGGGCTTCGGTCACCGCGTCTACAAGAACCGTGACCCACGCGCCACCGTCATGAAGCAGACCTGCGACGAAGTGCTGAAAGAGCTGGGCATCAAGCACGACAAACAACTCGAACTGGCCATGCGCCTGGAAGAGATCGCCCTGACCGACCCGTACTTCATCGAACGCTCGCTGTACCCGAACGTCGACTTCTACTCGGGGATCATCCTCAAGGCCATCGGCATTCCAACCAGCATGTTCACCGTGATCTTCGCCCTGGCGCGTACCGTCGGCTGGATCTCGCACTGGAAAGAAATGCTCTCCAGCCCTTACAAGATCGGCCGCCCTCGCCAGCTGTACACCGGCTACGAGTCGCGCGACATCACCAAGCTGGAAGACCGCAAGTAAGACCTGTTGCCTTGCGCTAACGTCTTGACTGCAGCGGATACGGCCTCTTTATAGAGGCCGTATTTGTTTATGCTCCCCTCCCCCGCCATTTCCCTGTAGCAGCCTGTGTTCGGCCGCACAGCGGATATGGAACGCCAACTCCATCCCCCTCTCACTGAAGAGCTTGCGAGCGCTGCGCGCTCGATCGCAGGCTGCGCCAGCGGCTACAAGGGACGGCCCATTCCTGGAACCAATAAAAATGCCCCCGTCTTTCGACAGGGGCATTGGTTTGCAACTCAGCTTATATATAGAAGCCGATACCCAAAGGCCTTAGTGCGATACCGCCCCGCTGGCGCCCAGGCCGGTCTGCGAGCGTACGAATTGCGGGAAGAACAGCGCCCGCTCATTGTCAGCCGCAGTGGACTTGTCGGTGATGGAGAAGAACCAGATCCCGATAAAGGCAATGATCATCGAGAACAGCGCCGGGTACTCGTAAGGGAAGATGGCTTTCTCATGCCCCATGATCTGCACCCAGATGGTCGGGCCGAGGATCATCAGGCCCACGGCACTGACCAGGCCCAGCCAGCCGCCAATCATCGCACCGCGGGTGGTGAGTTTCTTCCAGTACATGGAAAGCAGCAGTACCGGGAAGTTGCAGCTCGCCGCGATGGAGAACGCCAGGCCGACCATGAACGCGATGTTCTGGCTCTCGAACAGGATACCCAGGGCAATCGCCAGCACACCCAGGCACACGGTGGTGATCTTCGAGACGCGGATTTCATCCTTCTCGTTGGCCTTGCCCTTCTTGATCACGCTGGCATACAGGTCATGGGAGACCGCCGAGGCACCGGCCAGGGTCAGGCCAGCCACCACCGCCAGGATAGTGGCGAAGGCCACCGCCGAGATGAAGCCGAGGAACACGCTGCCGCCTACGGCATTGGCCAGGTGCACCGCCGCCATGTTGTTGCCGCCGAGCAGAGCGCCCGCCGCATCCTTGAACGCCGGGTTGGTGCTGACCAGGAGGATCGCGCCAAAACCGATGATGAAGGTCAGGATGTAGAAGTAGCCGATGAAGCCGGTGGCATACAGCACGCTCTTGCGCGCTTCCTTGGCGTCGCTCACGGTGAAGAAGCGCATCAGGATGTGCGGCAGGCCCGCGGTACCGAACATCAGCGCCAGGCCGAGGGAGAACGCCGAGATCGGATCCTTCACCAGGCCGCCCGGGCTCATGATCGCTTCACCTTTGGGGTGAACCTTGGTGGCTTCGGAGAACAGCATGTTGAAGTCGAAGTTGACATGCTTCATGACCATCAGCGCCATGAACGAAGCGCCGGACAGCAGCAGGACCGCCTTGATGATCTGTACCCAGGTGGTCGCCAGCATGCCGCCGAACAGCACGTACAGCACCATCAGGATACCCACCAGGATCACCGCCACATGGTAATCGAGGCCGAACAGCAGCTGGATCAGCTTGCCGGCACCGACCATTTGCGCGATCAGGTAGAACGCCACCACCACCAGCGAGCCGCAGGCCGACAGCGAGCGGATCTGGGTTTGCCCCAGGCGATAGGACGCCACGTCGGCAAAGGTGTACTTGCCCAGGTTGCGCAGGCGCTCGGCGATCAGGAACAGAATGATCGGCCAGCCCACCAGGAAGCCGATCGAATAGATCAGGCCGTCGTAGCCGGAGGTGAACACCAGGGCGGAAATCCCCAGGAAGGACGCCGCCGACATGTAGTCACCGGCAATCGCCAGGCCGTTCTGGAAACCGGTGATCTTGCCACCCGCGGCATAGTAGTCGGCCGCCGACTTGTTGCGCTTGGAGGCCCAGTAGGTGATGCACAGGGTGGCCCCGACGAACAGCACGAACATGATGATCGCCGAGACATTGAGGGGTTGTTTATGTACTTCGCCGGTCAGGGCGTCGGCCGCCCAGAGACTTGGAGCAAAGGCCGCGACGCTAAAAAAGGCCAATAGACGCCGGATCATTGCTGAGCCTCCTTGAGAATCGCATTGTTCAGGTCGTCGAATTCGCCATTGGCGCGTCGCACGTAGATGCCGGTCAGGACAAAGGCCGCGACAATCAACCCGACACCAATGGGAATGCCCCAGGTGATGGATGATTCAGGACTGAGTTTTGCCCCCAGTACATGGGGTCCGTAGGCAATCAGCAGGATGAAGCCCGAATAGAGCCCGAGCATGACCGCCGACAGTATCCAGGCGAATCGTTCGCGCTTGCTGACCAGCTCCTTGAAACGCGAGCTGTTTTGAATCGAGAGGTAAATGCTGTCGTTCATTGTTTTTATCCTCGCAGCACAGATTTTAGTTGGAACGTAGTCCACTCTATGCAGCTCTGGAGCCGGTTCCAGACGACCTTAGTATTAGAACGACAGCCTCCCTGACAGGCACTTTTACGCCGGGCAAAACAAAAGGCCGCCGGGTGCGAACTCCCGGCGGCCTCGAGACCTGCAAGCTAGACGCCTCGCGATCAGTTAGCGGTCCACTCGGCAACGCGCTCAGGGTGTTTGGCCACCCAGTCCTTGGCCGCGGCTTCCGGCTTGGCGCCCTCTTGAATTGCCAGCATCACCTCGCCGATTTCATCCTTGGAAGCCCACTGGAACTTCTTCAGGAAGGCCGCAACCTCCGGCGCCTTCTTCTCCAGGCCTTTGCTGCCGATGCTGTTGACGGTTTCAGCGGCGCCGTAAACACCTTTCGGATCGTCCAGGAAGCGCAGCTTCCACTTGGCGAACATCCAGTGCGGCACCCAGCCGGTGACCGCGATGGAGTCCTTCTTCTCTTCGGCACGGGTCAGTTCGGCAATCATCGCCGCGCCCGAACTGGCTTGCAGCTTGTAGTCCAGGCCGTAGTCCTTGATGGCCTGGTCGGTCTTGAGCATCACGCCCGAACCGGCATCGATACCGACGATCTTGTTCTTGAAGGTGGTGTCATCCTTCAGGTCGGCGATGCTCTTGGGCTTGACGTACTCCGGCACGATCAGGCCGATTTTCGCGTCCTTGAAGTTGGGACCGTAGTCGACCACCTTGTCCTTGTTCTTGGTCCAGTACTCGCCGTGGGTCACCGGCAGCCAGGCCGACAGCATGGCATCCAGCTTGCCGGTGGCCACGCCCTGCCACATGATCCCGGTTGCTACGGCTTGCAGCTTCACGTCATAACCGAGTTTCTGCTTGATCACCTCAGACGCTACATACGTGGTCGCCACACTGTCCGACCAACCGTCGACATAGCCGATGCTCAGGGTTTTGCTATCGGCGCTGGCCAGGGTTGAACTGATCGCAAGTACCAGACCGGCACCTGCGCCTAAGAGTCGTCGCATCTTCATCGTTACTTCCCCGAAAGTGCTGCGCCCGACGGATGCCGAGCCGCGTCAACCTGTTGTTATGGTGCACAGCGCCCTCATCACGCCCCACCAACTTGCTCGAACATCAGCGCGATTGCCCTATGAGAGCCCTGACGCGTCGATCATCAACCTGACGCCAAAGGTGACCTGCTCTGACTGCGACCTCAAAACATTCAGCAACGACACCAGTTCGCCAGTAATCAGGGCATGCCCAAAACAGTCGCCCAATCCCGCCCGAACTTTGCATGTCAAAATCATGCAGGCCACCTGGGCAGCGGCAAATCCGGGTAAGATGCCCGGCTTCGTTTCCTGACGGCCTGACCATGCCCTCGATTGCCCGCTTCCCGCTCCTGCCCTATCTATTCGCCTGCCTGCTGGGAGTCTTCGCGCTCTGCGGTTTCTGGTACGGCCTCGGCCAGCCGGTGGTGCTGCCGGATGTCGCCAGCGCCAGTCACAAGTTGCAATGCGCGTCCTACACCCCGTTCGACAAGGACCAGTCGCCCTTCGACCAGCCGTTCAAGTTGCGCCCGGAGCGCATGGACGCCGACCTGGCATTGCTGGCGACCCGCTTCGAGTGCATCCGTACCTATTCCATGACCGGCCTCGAAGCCCTGCCGGACCTGGCGCGCAAGCACGGCCTGAAGCTGATGATCGGCGCCTGGATCAACAGCAACCCGGTGGACAGCGAAAAAGAGGTCGACCTGCTGATCGCCTCGGCCAATGCCAACCCGGATGTGGTGAGCTCGGTGATCGTCGGTAACGAAGCCCTGCTGCGCAAGGAAGTCACCGGCCCGCAACTGGCCAGGCTGATCAACAAGGTCAAGGCTCACGTCAAGCAGCCCGTCACCTACGCGGATGTCTGGGAGTTCTGGCTCAAGCACCCGGAAATCGCGCCAGCAGTGGACTTCCTGACCATCCACCTGCTGCCCTACTGGGAAGACGATCCGTCCAACATCGACGCCGCGCTGAACCATGTGGCCCAGGTGCGCCAGGTGTTCGGCAACAAGTTCGCGCCCAAGGACGTGATGATCGGCGAAACCGGCTGGCCCAGCGAAGGCCGCCAGCGCGAAACCGCCCTGCCGAGCCGGGTCAACGAGGCCAAGTTCATCCGTGGTTTTGTGGTCATGGCCGAACAGAATGGCTGGCATTACAACCTGATCGAAGCCTTCGACCAGCCGTGGAAACGCGCCAGCGAAGGCGCCGTCGGCGGTTACTGGGGACTGTTCGATGCCGACCGCCAGGACAAGGGCGTGCTCGCCGGGCCGGTATCGAACCTGCCTTACTGGCCATTGTGGCTGGGCGTGGGCGGGGTGATCTTCCTCGCCACGCTGATCCTCGGTGGCCGGGTCCGCGGTACTCGCGCGGCCTTGGTCCTGCCTTTACTCGGCGCCCTCGCCGCCTGCTCCATTGGCGCCTGGGGCGAGCTGGCGCGAGTCACCAGCCGCTTTGCCGGGGAATGGTTCTGGGCAGGCCTGCTGCTGGCCCTGAACCTGTTGGTGCTGGCCCACGCGGCACTGAGCCTGAGCCCCCAAACCGGCTGGCGCCAGCGCGCTTTCGACAGCCTGGAAAAACGTGCCGGCTGGCTGCTCGCCGCCGCCGGTTTCGCCGCCGCGGTGATGATGCTGGAGCTGGTGTTCGACCCGCGTTATCGCAGTTTCCCCAGCGCCGCCCTGCTCCTGCCAGCCCTGGTCTACCTGTGCCGCCCGGTGCGGGTGCCGCGTCGCGAAATTGCCCTGCTGACCTTTATCGTCGGCGCCGGCATCGCTCCTCAGCTGTATCGCGAAGGCCTGGAAAACCAGCAGGCCTGGGGTTGGGCCCTGGTCAGCGTGCTGATGGTCGCCGCCCTGTGGCGCAGCTTGCGGGCTCGCAAAGCCTGATCAGAACCGTGTAGGAGCGAGGCTTGCCCGCGATGGCGTCGCCGCGGTTTAGCAGTCATACCGCGTCATCGTTGATCGCGAGCAAGCTTCGCTCCTACAGAACAGCGCGAGGCGCCCTTACCAGCCGCAAGGCACCGATGACGATGGCAAACACTGCCAGGCTGGTGTTATAGAGCGCCAGCGCCGGAAAACCGAACAGCAGCGCCAGCACCGCCAGGCTCCAGCCGGCACGACCCGGTATCACGAAGGCGATCAGGGCCGCCGCCAGCGCCGCCCAGCCCATGACCTTGAAGTGGATCAGCAGCCCCAGGCTGGAACGTGCCTGGCACTCCCAGCGGCTGGCTTCGTCGACACAGACGCCGACCCATCGAGCGTCCTCCATGAAGCCGTAGCGCACGCCATAACTGGCGGCCAGCCACAACGGCAGGACAACAAGCAGCAGAATCACGGGAAGACGGCGGGACATGAAGCACTCCGATAAGCGAAAACGGCGCCCAGCATAATCGCCCGAGGCCGGTAAGCAAGCGTGTTGCACAGATAACTGTTGAGCAAACAGCGACAAAGTGTATCGTCTGGCGACTATTACCGCCGATCCGGCTTTGCCCTGCCTTGATCGTTTTTTGTGCCGTGCCATGGCACTTCGGCAGCAACCCGGTGGTCATAGCCTGCGAACTTCACTCGGCACCTTCCTCTACAGGGATTTAGTCATGCTCCGTTCCTTGCGCTTCGCTGCCCTGTTTGGCGGCCTTATCTCGAGTGCGTCCGCGCTCGCGGTCGACATCGACGCCGCCAGCTATGGCTACCCCTTGACCAACCCGTTCGAGGCGACCATTGCCACCACTCCGCCGGACCTGCGTCCGAAGCTGCCGAGTGACGACGATATCAATCAGTCCGACCGCAGCCTGACCTTGCGCCCCGAGCGCGAATTCATCCTGCCGGACAACTTCTGGGCCGTGAAGAAGCTCACCTACCGCATCGCCGAGCAGGACCATGCCGCACCGCTGATCTTCCTCATCGCCGGCACCGGCGCGCGCTACGACAGCAGCCACAACGAATACCTGAAGAAGCTCTATTACCAGGCCGGCTATCACGTGGTGCAGCTGTCCTCGCCCACCAGCTTCGACTTCATCAGCGCCGCCTCGCGGTTCGCCACGCCGGGTGTGACCAAGGACGATGCCGAAGACATATACCGCGTGATGCAGGCGGTACGCGCGCAGAACCCGAAACTGCCGATCACCGATTTCTATCTCACCGGCTACAGCCTCGGCGCCCTGGACGCGGCCTTCGTCAGCAAGCTGGACGAAACCCGGCGCAGCTTCAACTTCAAGAAAGTCCTGCTGCTCAACCCGCCGGTCAACCTCTATACCTCCATCACCAACCTCGACAAGCTGGTGCAGACCGAGGTCAAGGGCATCAATAACACCACCACCTTCTACGAGCTGGTGCTGAACAAGCTGACCCGCTACTTCCAGCAGAAGGGCTACATCGATCTCAACGATGCCCTGCTCTACGACTTCCAGCAGTCCAAGCAGCACCTGAGCAACGAGCAGATGGCGATGCTGATCGGCACCTCGTTCCGCTTCTCCGCCGCCGACATCGCCTTCACCTCGGACCTGATCAACCGCCGCGGCCTGATCACCCCGCCCAAGTACCCGATCAGCGAAGGCACCAACCTCACGCCATTCCTCAAGCGCGCCCTGCAATGCGACTTCGACTGCTACCTCACCGAGCAGGTGATCCCGATGTGGCGCGCCCGCACCGACGGCGGCAGCGTGCTGCAACTGATCGACCAGGTGAGCCTGTACGCGCTCAAGGATTACCTGCAGGACAGTCCGAAAATCGCCGTGATGCACAACGCCGACGACGTGATCCTCGGCCCCGGCGACCTGGGGTTCCTGCGCAAGACCTTTGGCGACCGGCTGACGGTCTACCCCCATGGCGGCCATTGCGGCAACCTCAACTACCGCGTCAACAGCGACGCCATGCTGGAGTTCTTCCGTGGCTAAACATCTCCTGCTCATCGCTGCGTTATTCTGCGCAGGCTATGCCAATGCCGACGACGGCCAGACCGCGACACCCGTGGTCGCAGACGAGGATGGCTTCACCCAACCGCTCAAGCGGCTCAAGTTCAACCCGGGCCTGGACCAGCGCGAGTTCGAGCGCTCGACCCTCAACGCGCTGAACGTCTACGACCCGCTGGAGTCGTGGAACCGCCGGGTGTACCACTTCAACTACCGCTTCGATCAGTGGGTGTTCCTGCCGGTGGTCGACGGTTACCGCTACATCACCCCGAGCTTCCTGCGCACCGGTGTGAGCAACTTCTTCAACAACCTGGGCGACGTGCCGAACCTGGTCAACAGCCTGCTGCAGTTCAAGGGCCAGCGCTCGCTGAACACCACCGCCCGCCTGCTGGTCAACACCACCATCGGTATCGGCGGTCTCTGGGACCCGGCCACCAGCATGGGCCTGCCACGCCAGAGCGAAGACTTCGGCCAGACCCTGGGCTTCTACGGCGTGCCGGGCGGCGCCTATTTCGTCCTGCCGATCCTCGGCCCCTCGAACCTTCGCGATACCGCCGGATTGGCCGTGGACTACACCACCGAGTCGGCGATCAACTTCCTCAACGTCTCCGAGGTCAGTTCGAACCACCCGGAACTCTGGGTCCTGCGCAGTATCGACAAGCGCTATCAGACCAGCTTCCGCTACGGCCAGCTGGACTCGCCGTTCGAGTACGAAAAAGTCCGCTACGTCTACACCGAATCGCGCAAGCTGCAAATCGCCGAGTGATCCCTCCAGGGCCCTGCCATTCGTGCAGGGCCCTTTTCTTCGCCGCACCGATACCCTCGCCCTTCTCAGCACCTGCACCCTCTCCGGAAGCAGAAAAATCCTCATTGGAATTTCCCAGGCAAGTAGATACGATGCTAATCATTAGCTAGCTATCTATGTGCCTTGCCAATGAAAAGCCCCACCCTGCGAATCCCCGATTTCTGGCTGGCCGTCCTGGCTCCCAGCCGCAACGACCTACTGTTCGCCATCAGGAACATGATCGCCGGGGGCATCGCCCTGTACCTGGCCTTTCGTTTCAACCTCGAGCAGCCGCAATGGGCCCTGACCACCGTGTTCATCGTCAGCCAGCCCAGCAGCGGCATGGTCCTGGCCAAGGGCGCCTTCCGCCTGCTCGGCACCTTTAGCGGCGCCCTGGCCTCGATCCTGCTGATCGGCCTGTTCGGCCAGGCGCCCCTGTTGTTCCTGCTGGCGATGGCGCTGTGGCTGGCCTTCTGCACCACCGGCGCTTCGCTGCTGCGCAATCATGCTTCCTACGGCTTCGTACTGGCCGGCTACACCGCGGCGATCATCGCCCTGCCCGCCACCACCCATCCGCTGCTGGTGTTCGACCAGGCCGTGGCCCGCTGTTCGGAAATCAGCCTGGGAATCATCTGCGCGGCGATCGCCAGCACCGTGTTGTGGCCGCGCCGGATCGAACAGGCGCTGGCCACCCAAGGCAAGCTCGCCTGGCAAGCCGGCATGCGCGCCGCGGCCTCCGAGTTGATCGGCCAGGACCAGCGCAAAGGATTGCTGGAAGCCCTCGGCAAGCTGGTTGCGGTCGATGCCCAGCGCGATCACGCCTGGTTCGAAGGGCCTCAGGGACGTCGGCGCTCCCAGGCCCTGCGGGTGCTCAGCCGCGACTTGCTGAGCCTGTTGCGTGCTGCCCGCGGCGTGGCCCGCCAGCGGCTGATGCTCGACAGCGCGGCGAATGCCGCGGTGGCACCGCTGATCGAACAACTGGCCACGGCCCTGGAACACAGCCACGAGGCAGACATCGCCCAGCTGTGGGCACGCCTTCAAGAGGCACTGCAGGACCGCAGCCTGTCGCAGGATGCACATCTGTGCCTGATGCAATTGGCCCAGGTGCCGGCGCTGCTGGAACGCAGCGCGCGGACTCTGCAGGCCGTCGAGCAGGGCCGGGTACCCCATGGCGCGCCTGGCGCCCTGTCCTGGCACCGGGATATCGAGCAAGGCATCCTCGGCGGCCTGCGCAGCGCCCTGGCGTTTCTCGCCGTGGCCGGCTTCTGGGTGCTCTCGGCCTGGCCCTCCGGCCTGGGCGCGGTATCGATCTGCGGGGTGGTGCTGAGCCTGTTCGCCGGCCGGGAAAACCCTTCCGCCTCCAGCCTCAACTTCCTCAAGGGCATCGCCCTGTCAGTACCGATCGCCGGCTTTGTCGGCCTGGGATTGCTGCCCGGCTGGGATGGTTTCCCGCTGTTGTGCGTGGGGCTCGGGGTGCCGCTGTTTTGCGCTTCGCTGTGCATGAGCAAACCGCGGATGGCGCCAATCGCGTCGGCGTTCTGCATCTTTTTCGTCAACAACGTCGGCCCCGGCAACCTGATGACCTACGACCTGGCCAACTTCCTCAACAAGGCCATGGCGACCCTGGTCGGCGTCGGCATCGCGGTCCTGGTGTTTCGCCTGGTCAGCCTCAACCCCGGCGAACATCACTATCGGCGGATGTTCCGCGCCTCGCTGTTCGACCTGGCGCAACTCACTTCGCGCCCGCTGGAGCAAGCCGAGAGCTGGTTCGGCGGGCGCATGGCCGACCGCTTGATCCGCCTGGCGCGCTACTCCGAAAGCCTGCCCCAGGAACGCCGCCAGCACTGGGACAACGGCCTGCTCGGGCTCGACCTGGGCGACGAACTGCTGCAATTGCGCGCCAGCCTGGGCGCCGCGACCGGGGCCCTGGACGTCGAGCGCGGGCACTACCTGCAGAGCATCGCCACGCAGCTCAAGTCGGGCGGACCGACGCCACGCCGCAGCGATCGACTGGATGCTCCGACCGTCGCCCTGCTCAAGGCCCTGGAGCAGGCGCCGCAACTGCCGGAACAGGATCTGGAAATGGCCAGGGCGGCGCTGCTGCAACTTCAATTCACCTGGCACAAATGGTGCCGCCTGACTCGCCACGAACCCGGCGTGGCGGCTGTCGCCCAGGGGCAATGAGCGGGCAAAAAAACCGCCACGCGCCGGTTGCGGCGGGTGGCGGCATAACGCCCTGGGAAAGCCCCTCAGGCTTGCAGCAGCGGGAACAAGGAAATCACCAGCAGCAAGGCCATGCCGTAGTTGAACAGGCGCAGCCAGCGCGGATCGCGCAGGACATTGCGCAGCACACTGCCGAATCCGGCCCAGACCCCGACGCTCGGCGCGTTGATCAAGGCAAACAGGCTGGCGATCACCACCACGTTGAAAAAGTAGCCCTGCAATGGCGTATAGGTGCTGATGGCCCCCAGCGCCATGACCCAGGCCTTGGGGTTGACCCACTGGAACGCCGCCGCCCCCCAGAACCCCAGCGGCCGGCCCTTGCCGTCGACTTCCTGGGACACCGGCCCGGAACGGGCGATGTTCCAGGCCAGGTACAGCAGGTAGGCCGCACCGACATAGCGCAGCACCTTGTACAGCACCGGGTAGGCCTCGAACACGGCGCCCAGGCCCAGGCCGACGGCCAGTACCAGCACCAGGAACCCCGAACTGATCCCGAGGATATGCGGCACCGTGCGGCGGAACCCGAAATTCACCCCCGAGGCCAGCAGCATGGTGTTGTTCGGTCCGGGGGTCACCGAAGTGACAAAGGCAAACAAGGCGAAAGCCAACAACAAGTCGATCGACAACGGCATACAGTCATCCTGAGAAGTACATGCTCCGAACAGAGCCCTGAGTCATTGTTTTCGCCCCGGCGATCGCCACGGGCGAGGCTTATCCACGCTTACAGCAAGGACCCGATGAAGCCCGCGGCGACCATGGCGTAGAACGCGCCGCAGACCAGGCCGAAAGCCTTGCGCGTGCGGACGAAAAACGGCTCCGCCGAACGCGCGGAAAACGCCAGGGCGTAGGCACAGAAAATCACGAAGCCGGCGACCGCACAGCTGCCCACCAGCACGAAGCTGGCCCAGGAGGGCGCCGTGGCGCTGAGGCCGACGGTGGTCACGGTGAACCAGGTCAGGGCCGCCTTGGGGTTGGTCAGGTGGATGCCCAGCCCTTGCAGGTAGAACCCCAGCGTGCGGCTCTGTTTGGCCCGGGCGCGATTGAGGTTGACCGCGCTCGCGCTCAGGGCGCCGCGGATGGATTTGTAGGCCAGCCATAACAGGTAGCAGGCGCCGAGGATCTTCAGCCAGACCAGCACCTGGGTGTTGGACATCAGCAAGGCCGAGACGCCCGCGGCCGTCATCGCGCCCCAGCACAACGAACCGGAAATGACCCCGGCCGCCAGCGCCAGCCCCGGGGTACGCCCGTAGCTGAGCGAGGTGTTGGCAATCGCCAGGTTACCCGGGCCAGGGCTGGCGGTTCCGATGACATAAACGGCCATAGCAGCACCAAAGCTCGATAAATCAAACATTTGACGGTCTCTCGTAGAAGTCGCGGGAGCAGGGTTTACCAACCGGGATGCCGCCCCGCGCGGGCCGGCATCCCTCCTCGCTACTTGAAGCAGCGATGATCGGGTTCTTCGGCCCGGATCTTTTCCATCCAGGGTTTGAGTTCGGATTGCTTGTACAGCCGCTCGCCCCAGCGCTCGGGCGACACCGGCAGCGGACGGCCTTGCAGGATGTAGTCGGTCAACAGATGGATGAACTGCTGCAGGCAATAGGCGCCGACATGCAGGCGCAGCGAAGACGCGGTTTCCGCCGGGGCGATGTTGAAACGCGCGACATGGATGATGTCGCCGCTGTCCACCGAGGGCGCCAGGTGATGACAGGTCGAACCGTAGGTTTCGTCCTGGTAGTAGATCGCGTAGTGCTGGCTGCCCAGGCCGCGGTACTTGGGCGGCGCCGGGTGCAGGTTGATCGCGCCCTTGCGGGCCCGCTGATAGATGCTCGGCGGGAAGATGAAGTCGCCGCGATAGGAAATGATCCAGTCGCCTTCCCAGTCTTCCAGGTGATACGGATAGGGGTCGCCCGGGTCCCAACAGAACACTTCCAGGTTGGAAAAAACCGTCTTGGCGAATTCAACGCCGTGATCGCACCAGTCCATGGTGCACACCGACAATAGAACTTTGTCCTTGCATGGTTCGATGGTCTGCATAGTCTTTTCCACTATTGGCTGTTGGTACATTTCGAAAACACCCCCGGTCCACCCTCCCCGCTAACCCTGCTGGCAGGCTTCGACTACCGCCGTGAAGCACTCGACCATTTCGGCGATTTCCGCCTCGCTGGAGATGAAGGGCGGCGCGAACAGCACGTGGTTACCGTGAACACCGTCGGCGGTTCCGCTGCCCGGATAAATCAGCAGCCCTTGTTCCAGCGCCTGCGCCTTGAGGCTCGCGGCGTAACGGCCGCCACCGTGATAGGGCTCGCGGGTGTCCCGGTCCTGAACGAACTCCACGCCGACGAACAGACCGCGTCCGCGCACATCGCCGACATGCTCGAAGCGCGCCAGGCACTCGCGCAGGCCGTGGCGCAGTTGCTCGCCGCGCAGGCGCACGGCCTGCAGCAGGTTCTCGTCCTGGATGACCCGCTGCACCTCCAGCGCAACGGCGCAGGCCAGCGGATGATTGACGTGGGTCTGGCCGTTGCCCAGCACCCCGGAGTTGCCAGCCATGGCCTCATGCACCTGGCTGCTGACCAGCAACGCCGAGATCGGCTGGTAACCGGCCGCCAGGCCTTTGCCGACCGCGACCATGTCCGGCACGATGCCGTCGTCTTCGTAGGCGAAGAACCTGCCGGTGCGGCCCATGCCGGCCATCACCTCGTCGAGGATCAGCAGCACGTCGTGGCGCTCGCACACCGCCTTGATCTTGCGGAAGTACCCCGGCACCGGCGGCACCGCGCCGTTGGTGGAGCCGACCACGGTCTCGGCGAAAAACGCCGCCACCCTGTCGCTGCCCAGCGCCCTGATCTTTTCGTCCAGTTCCAGCGCCAGGCGCGTCCCGTACTGCTCGTCGCTTTCATCAGTGCCCTGATGGCGATAGGCATAACAGGGCGAGACGAATTCGGCGGACCCGAGCAACGGCTCGAAGACCCCGCGACGCTGCAGGTTGCCGGAAATCGACAGGGTCCCCAGGGTGCTGCCGTGGTAGCTCTGCTGGCGCGAGATAAAGATCGATTTGCCCGGCAGCCCGCGCTCGCACTGATACTGGTAGGCAATTTTCATCGCCAGTTCCATGACCTCGGAACCGCCGGAGAGAAACTGCGCCTTGGCCAAGCCGCCGGAGGCCCCCACCAGCAGGTCAGCCAATTCCTCGGCGGCGTCCGTGGTGAAGCTGCCGGCATGGGCCCAACTGAGCTTTTTCGCCTGCTGCTCGATGGCCGCGGCGATCCGTGGATGTCCATGTCCCAGGCTGGAAACAGCCACCCCGCCGCACGTGTCGAGGTAGCGTTTGCCCGAAGCATCCTCAAGCCAGACCCCAGCGCCATTGACGGCGTGAATCGGTGAGGCATTCAAGTTCTTGTAGATGACCGTTGACATGGATCCGAGCCCTTGCAGTTATTCGGCCTAACGGGTGTTTTCCGGGTGGTCCCACGCCGTCGAGCCTTGATGGAAACGCTGGCTGAAGCGCGAGGAATTGAATATCCGGCGCGCCCAGCCGATCGGTAGCAACACCACAGCGAACATCAACAACGAAAGCAACCTGAGCATGGCCTTGTCTCCTGAATAAAAAGTGAGTGAGCGATCAGTCCAGCGGGATCTCGTTGCGCCAGTCGACCTCTTCGACGAACTCCGGCTGGGTCGTGCGCTCGAGAATGAAGCTGCCCAGCACCAGCACATCCATCTCGGTGCGCATGAAGCAGGCGTAGGCTTCTTCCGGCTTGCACACGATCGGCTCGCCGCGCACGTTGAACGAGGTGTTGACCAGCACCGAGCAGCCGGTGCGTTTCTTGAAACTGCGCAGCAGATGGGTGAACGGCGCATTGTTTTCTTCGGTCACCGTCTGCACCCGCGCCGACAGGTCGACGTGGGTCACCGCCGGCAACTGCGAACGGATCGAGTTGATGCTGCCCAGGCCACGCTCGGGGCCGCCGGGCTGCAACGACTCGGCGGTCTTGATCGAATCGGTGACCTGGGAAACCATCAACATGTACGGGCTCTTCTCGCAGATGTCGAAGTAGATCTGGGCGTCCTCGTCCAGCACCGCCGGGGCAAAGGGCCGGAAGGATTCGCGGTACTTGATCTTCAGGTTCATGGTGCGCTGCATCTCGGGATTGCGTGGATCGCCGAGGATCGAGCGCGCGCCCAGGGCTCGCGGGCCGAACTCCATGCGCCCCTGGAACCAGCCGACCACGGCGCCGTCGGCCAGGTGCCGCGCAGTTTCGTCATACAGCTCGGCCCCCTCGAAGCGCTGGTACGGATACTGGTTGGCGTCGAGGAACGCCTGGATCTCTTCATCGCCAAAGCCCGGCCCCAACAGGCTGCCGCTCATGGCGTCGAGCTTTTTGCTGCCCAGGTGCGGACGCCCGGTGCGTTTGACCGAATAGTCCATGGCCGCCCCCAGGGCACAACCGGCGTCGCCGGCCGCGGGCTGAATCCAGATCGCGTCGAAACGTCCGGAACGGCTGAGCACACCGTTGGCCACACAGTTGAGCGCCACGCCACCGGCCAGGCACAGGTTGCGGTAACCGGTCTGCCGCACGGCCGCGGTGGCCAGCCCCAGCACCACTTCCTCGGTCACCTGCTGCACCGAGGCCGCCAGGTCGCATTCGCGCTGGGTGATCGGGCTCTCCGGCTTGCGCACCGGACCGCCGAACAGTTCCTCGAACGCCTCGCCGACCATGCGCTCGCCACGCAGGTACTCGAAGTACTTCATGTTCAGGGTGAAGGAGCCGTCGGCGCGGATGTTGATCAGTTCCTTGCGGATCTTGTCGGCATAGATCGGCCGGCCGTAAGGTGCCAGGCCCATGAGTTTGTACTCGCCGGAGTCGACCTTGAAGCCGCAGTAATAGGTGAACGCCGAGTAGAACAGGCCGACCGAGTGCGGATAGGAAATCGAGTTCATCAGGTCGAGCTTGGAACCGTCGCCCTTCCAGATCGTGGTCGAATGCCATTCGCCGATGCCGTCGATGCACAGCACCGCCGCCTGTTCGAACGGCGACGGGAAAAACGCCGCCGCGGCATGGGAACGGTGGTGCTGCGAAGCGATGCTGAGCGGTCCGGTACCACGTCCCAGTTCCTCGAGTTTCTCGTCGATGAACTTGAGCACATTGAGCTTCCAGCGGATCCATTCCGGCATGGTGCTGATGAAGGTGCGCGCGCCGCTGATGCCGCCACTGGCGAAGGAGGAAATCATCCGCGAGAACTTTTCCTGCGGGTCTTCGTAGTAGACCACGGCGGTCAGCTCATCGAGGCCGATCCCCTCGGCGTCCAGGCAGTACTTGATGGCATTGGCCGGAAACGCCGCGTCGTGCCGCACCCGCGTGAAGCGCTCTTCCTGGGCCGCAGCCACCGGCACCCCGTCCTTCACCAGCGCCGCGGCGCTGTCGTGATAGAACGCCGAAATCCCTAATACGTAAGTAGCCATTTAAACGCTCATCCTCATAGCTTCATGCCAATCCATGGAAATTCCCTGTGTCTGTGCACAGTCCGTCATCCGTGCAACCAACTTGAGACCGGCAGGCTTTTTAATGCCGGAATCAACGACACCACCAACAACACACTCATTGAAATGTTGAACAGCCGGAGCCGGTTCGGCTCGCTGAGAAAGCGCCGCAAATAACGTCCGAACAGCACCCAGACCATCGAGCAGGGCGAGCCGAAGAGAAAGAAGATCAAGGCGATCAGCAGGATCTGCGCACTGTAGGAACCGACCGGCGTGGTGTAGGCCAGGACCGCGCCCACCGCCATGATCCAGGCCTTGGGGTTGACCCACTGGAACAGCGCCGCGCCGGTGAAGCCCAGCGGGCGCCCGCCCTGGTCGTCGAGATCGACCGTGGGCGCCGTGGCGATCCGGTAGGCCAGGTACAGCATGTACAGGGCACCGATCACCTGCAGGATGTCATGCAGGCTGGGATAACGATGGAACACCGCGCCGGCGCCGAGCCCCACCGCGATCAGCATCAGTGGAAAGCCGATGTTGATGCCCGCGACGTGGCGCAGGGTGCGGCTGATGCCGAAGTTGACCCCGGAGGACATCAGCATCACGTTGTTCGGCCCCGGCGTCACGCAGGTGGAAATCGCGAACAGGATGACGGCGTAGTAGTCCAGATTCTGCATGCCCCAGGCTCCGCTCAACGATAGTCTTCAAGGGTGCCGCGGCGACGAATGTCGACCGACACGCAATGGAAGCCGCCACTGAGGCTGCGGGCATGGCGCATTTTCAGCGGCGCCACATCGATACCGTGTTTCTCCAGGGCGCGAATCAGCGGCACTTGCTGGTCGTTGATCACCGCCAGCGCCGGGTTGACCATGATGAAGTTCATGCCCTGCCAGATCGACGCGCGCGGGTAGGACCAGCAATAGCCGGTGTCGACCATTTCCGGCGCCCAGATGATGTCCCAGTTCTTGAACAGCGCCGGCACCTGGTCCTTGCGGATCCGCTCCGGACACAGCACCACCAGCCCCGGGCGGACCACGGTGATGGTGGTGTCCAGGTGCGTGCCGTCGTACACGCCGCTCACCGGGTGCACCCGGTAACGATCGCCCAGCACCCGCTGCAGCCACTGGCAACCCAGTTCGTTACCGCTGCGCGAAACCAGATAGAGGATGTCCTCGCCGACGCGGATCACGTTGGCGGCGTCGAAGATCGGCTCGTCATTGGCAATGATCGAGCCGTTCTTGGGGTTGATCCGGTAGGTGCTGTCCAGCAGCTGCGGCTTGGGCGCGGAAATCCAGTTGGAGCCGCTGGCAAAGTATTCGGCCAGGTGCCGGCGATAGGCGAACGGTTCCAGGTAGCGGCTGCGCAGCGCCATCGGCGCCTCGATGATGGTCTGGCCGATGGGTAGCAGCACATCCCGCGGGCAGTAGTTGTATTCGCCGTCGGTTTTCCAGGCCCAAGTGCCGAATACCGCGCGATGGTCAGTGACGTCCGGGCGCCGCACTATGACCCCGTGGGAACGCAGGAAGGCGGCAAAGGCGTCCAGGTCCTCGCTGGCTTCCTCGATCACCTGCTGCGGATAGGGGCCGGATGGAATGTCCTCGATGTAGTCATGCTGCTCGCTGTAATCCAGGGCGAACAGGCCGCGGTCGGGTCGCGGCACCTGCGCGCCCTGGGCGACGCCGACGATCATTTCTTCCAGCGGATCCCACTCGTTGTGCACGTTGACCAGAGACATGGACACTCCTTGATGTTCAGGCCGTTACGCCAACCGGCGCGGCAGGGACAATAGGTTCATGGTGAAACAGCGCCTGATCCTCGCCCCGCGTCTTGCTCCGGGGCAGCACCGCGCCCGCGGAGCCGATGCCCAGGCGCTGCAACCAGGACGTCAAGCGGTCCGGCTGCGGTGCCAGGGACTCGTAGCCGACGCGGACCCGCAGCCAGTGTTCTGCCAGTTCCGCCGGCTTCGTCGCGGCGACCTGGCGCATGTAGGCGTCGATGGCGTCCACCGCCCAGGCCGAATGCCCGGTGGTGACGTTATCGATGGTGTTGTGCAGGTCGACGAACGCCGTGCTGAAGCCGTAGTGCCGGAGGAAGCGCCGGGCCGAACGGTAGCTGCCGCCCACCCCCGACAGTTCCATCGCCAGGTTCATGCCGAGGATTTCCGGCATGAAGGTCACCGGCAGCTTGCCCAGGCACAGCCAGTAGACCGGCAAGCGGAACGAGGCCTCGCGCAGCCGCTCATCCTCGGCGAACTCGCGGGCACCGGTAGGCGCCAGCTCCAGCCCCATCTGGCGCAGGCCGTCGCGGTAGATTTTCGGATGGTTCAACGCATAGGAGCCGTTGCCCAGCTCGTCCCAGTAAGTCTGGAACAACGCGTAACCGACATGGGACGAGGCCAGCGTCAGGTCGGTGAAACCCTGCAGCCAGGCGCCGTCGATCAGGGTCAGCGGTGCCAGTTGCAGGGTGGAATCGACGATTTCTTCGCGCGACGGCATGGCCGCCGGGTCGCTTTCTTCGAACTCCTGACCGTGGCGGTCGTGCTTGTCCAGTAGCCATTCGCGCAATACGCCGACATTCCAGGACTCGGGCAAGGTGCGTTCGGAGTTTTGCAGCGAGCGGCGCGACTGCTCCAGCCAACGCGTCACATAAGCCTGGGCAAAAGCCTGGGTGCGAGGCGCCAGCGCCCTGCCCTGCAAGACGAAATAGGCCTCGCGCAGGCTCTTGGGCCACTGGCCCTGCTCCTGAATGCCCTCGCCCAGCACCTGTGGAACCACTGCATTGCAAGGGCTTGGCGTTGGTACTTGGGCAGCTTCTGCGCGCTGGATCGGGCCGGACAGGCCATCGATCCATTTGCGGATGACGCTCAGGTCGGCCTCGCTGAAGATCCGGAACATGCGCCCGTTCGGCGCGACCAGTGTATTGACCAGCAGACTCTTCTCGGCGTTGCCCGGCACGATCAGGCGGCTGCGCGAAAGCATCTCCAGCAGCGGCACCGGGTCGACCTGGGCCTCACGCAGCCACTGCGCCAGGCTGCGGCCTTCCATCTTGTAATCCTGGTGATAGACCGCGCCGGCCCGGGCCATGCGCTGGATCATCTTGCCCATCAGGCGCTCGGGCGATACCGCCGCCCGACAGTGCACCAGCAGCCGCTCGTTGAAAGTCTTCAGGGCCGCGAACAACCACTGGGCGCCCGCCTCCAGTTGCAGGCGGCGAATGTTGCCCTGATTGGCGACCTGCTCGCAGACCCACAGGGAGATCTCCAGCGCCGAGCTGTCGACCGCGCTTTCATCCAGTTGGTTCAGGTCGAGTCGGCGGACATCCAGCTGCTGCGCGTCCAGCACCGCCCACCAGGGGCTCAGCCCCAAGGCACGCCAGGCATAGTCGATGCCGCACAGGGTGTCGCCAAAGGCATCGCTGCGGCGGCTCACCGCTTGCAGCAATGCCGGTAATTCGAACAGTTCGTCGGGCAGGTCGGGGAGCGTGGAAAGCTCGAACGGCGAAACCGCATAAGCGGTCAGCCCTGCCTGCACCAACAGCGATTTGAAGTGATCGGCGCGCGATGCCAGGGGCCGCCCGACGCCGACGTCGTGGGCCAGCAGCTCCATGAGCCTGAGCTGCGCGCTGTCCTCGAAAACCCCGGGGGCGCTCATGCCTTGCAGCCAGCAACCCAGCACCGAGGCCAATGGCGCCGAGTGCACCAGCAGGGCCTCGGCGAATTCCCGTTGGTTGCCCAGCTCCGCAGCCTGGCTGGCCAGTTCGCGGTAAACCCGGGCCTGCTCGTCACGCCAGAGTTCGATCTGCACCCGCACCCCGGACAGACCTTCCGCACCGGTTTCTCCCGGTGCGGCCAGGCCCATCAGACGCCGAATACTGACATCCCCCAGAAAGCTCTCGGGCTTGCTGACTGATCGATAAAACTGGCGCCACATACTGTTTACTTCCCTTCCAGGTTGGAGACCAAGGCAATCCATTGCCGGCCCTCAGTCATCGGCAAGCAATGACTGAGGGTGTCGAGATCAGAACATCGGGTAGATCGAAGAGTCCGGCTTCTTCTTTTTCTTCTTGCCGAAGAGGCGTTGGAACAAGCTCTTGATGTAACTCATGGCAGACTCCTTTAAAGAACATCGAGGATGATTTTCGAGACGAAATCATTCCCCTGGTCGGTGAAGTGAATACGGTCGACGAACAACCACTGTTCAGGCCGCAGGGCCTCGGACAGCAGCGGCGTAATGTTCACGAAACGCACGCCCATCTTCTGGGCGCCCTCGCGCAGGCGGGCGGCATAGGCCTCGCAGACGCTGGGTTGCAGGATGTCGCCATAGACCTCGCTGAAACTGCCGGCGCGATCCAGCTCGGCGAACAGCTGCTCTTCCTCGTCGCAGCCCTTTTCCCGGACCCAGCCGGCCAGCGGCTGCAGAATGAAGGTCAGCTTGGCACCCATGTCGGCCGCCAGCGCGCGCCAGGTATCCAGGTGACGCAGGGTCAGGTCGGCGGCGTAGTCGATCTGCTCTTCCATGGTCGGTGGCGGCTCGGGCGTCGGCTCTTCCTGCTCCTTGCCGAGCAAGGCGCGGAACATGCCGCGCTTGGGCGCCTGGGACTCCGGACGCATGGCGTCGAAGAATTGGTTGCAGTTGAAGAAAGCGCCGTGTTCGCCACGGCTGCTTTGTGGCTGGCGGGCCAGCCCCAGGTTGTTGAACCCGGAAAACAGCACGATTTCGTCGACCTTGGGCAGCAAATGACGGTAAAGGGTGAAGAGCGTCAGTTCCTGGGTCGAGTTGAAACTGCGTCCGCCGAAGTTGATCCAGGGCTTGCTGTCCGGATCGTTCTCGGCCAGGCGCGAAGGCAATGTCCAGGCATCCGAACTGGCACCGATGCCAAACACGGTCGAGCTACCGGCCAGCACCCGCACGCTCTTGGCGTGGCGGCTGTTGGCCACTGAATACTGTATGCCCAGCAGTTCCGAATAGCGGAAGCCCGAGGTATCTGTATTGACCACCTCCGAACGGTGGTCGGTAGGATGGAAATACATCAAATAAGGCAGCCAGCGAACCTCACCACCGTCGGTGAACTTCTGCTCGTACTCAGCCATCTGTGGAGTCAGTTTGATCCTTGCCGTCATTACCCTGCTCTTCCTTGAGAAGTCATCGTCTAAAGTAGCCTGAGGGGGAAGCCCGTTATACGTTGCCCGGGGGGACTCTGAATTGCGTCGCAACTGTATTTAAGAACAACCAGTACAGTGCGATGCGGGCCATCTTCCCAAAGGCAACCACTGTCTTATAGGTACACGCCGGATGATTTTTCTCAGTACAGATTGCTTTTTTGCCTCTAAAAATTTTCAAAAAAAGTGGAATCTGTAACTTTTTATACGACAGATGAGTCGCTACAGTCCCCCGCATGACTCGATACCTGAATCTCGCCGAATACATCAGCAGCCGCATTGAGCAGGGGTTATACGGGCCGGGGGAGCGTTTGCCTTCGGTGCGGGCCCTGAGCCTCGAGCACGGCGTCAGCCTCACCACCGTGCAACAGGCCTATCGGGTTCTGGAAAGCTCGGGACTGGCTATCCCCAAGCCCAAGTCGGGCTATTTCGTCCCGGCCGGCCGGCGTTTGCCGGAGTTACCGAAGATGGGACGGCCGTCGTTGCGGCCTGTGGATATCTCCCAGTGGGACCTGGTGCAGGACCTGATGCGCCAGGAGCAGAACGCCAATGCCATTCAACTGGGCTGCGGCATGCCCGACACTACGGCGCCGACCCTCAAGCCGCTGCTGACCGCCCTGGCGCGAATCAGCCGGCGCAGCGACAGCCCGAGCCTGCAATACAACCACCTGCAAGGTGTGCTGAGCCTGCGCGAGCAGATTGCCCGCCTCGGCGTCGACTCCGGTTGCCGCCTGACGCCCGCGGAAATCGTCGTCACCAGCGGCTGCCAGGAAGCCCTGTCCATCGCCATCCGCGCCCTGTGCGAACCCGGCGACATCGTGGCCATCGCTTCCCCCTGCTTTCACGGCATCATCCAGCTGCTCAAGGCCGCCGGCCTCAAGGCCCTGGAGATTCCCACCGACCCGGTCACCGGCATCAGCCTGGAAGCCATGGAAATGGCCCTGGAACAGTGGCCGATCAAGGCCATCCAGCTCACGCCCAATTGCAACAACCCGCTGGGCTACATCATGCCGGACGATCGCAAGCGCGCGATGATCCGCCTGGCCCAGCGCTACGACGTGCCGATCATCGAAGACGATATCTATGGCGACCTGGCGTTCCGCTACCCGCGGCCGCGCACCCTGAAGTCATTCGACGACGACGGGCGCGTGCTGCTGTGCAGTTCGTTCTCGAAAACCCTGGCGCCGGGCCTGAGGATCGGCTGGATCGCCCCGGGGCGTTACCTGCCGCAAGTGCTGCACATGAAATACGTCGGCTCCGGCACCACCGCGACCCAGCCGCAGCTGGCGGTGGCCGAATTCATTGCCAAGGGTCATTACCTGCCGCACCTGCGACGGATGCGCAAACAGTACCAACGCCATCGCGACCTGATGACCGAGTGGGTCAGCCGCTACCTGCCGGAAGGCACCCGGGTCAGCAAACCCCAGGGCGGGTTCACTTTGTGGGTGGAGTTGCCGGACGAGTTCGACACCTACACCCTGAACCGGCTGCTGGAAGCCGAGGACATCCAGATCGCCAACGGCAATATCTTTTCCGCGGCCGGCAAGTACCGCAATTGCCTCAGGCTGAACTTTGCCGGCGTGCCCAACCGCAAGATCGAACAGGCGATCAACAAGATCGGCCTGGCGGTCGCGCAACTGCTCCCTGCCTGACAGACCCTCGCCCTCGCCCCTCGTCCTGCAGCGGCGAGGGCCTTCAACGAATCAGGCCCTGGCCGCGCGCCACAGCTTGCCACCCAGCGACACCACGACCAGTACCGCGGCGCCGGCGATAATGCCGGCCACGGCATTGAGCAGCGTCGGCATGATCAGCGAAAACCCGCCAACCACCTCGGCCGTGTGCGCCGTGACAGTCTCGATCCAGTGATGCGCCG
Organism: Pseudomonas sp. SBT1-2; assembly: GCF_028640875.1. NCBI lineage: Bacteria > Pseudomonadati > Pseudomonadota > Gammaproteobacteria > Pseudomonadales > Pseudomonadaceae > Pseudomonas > Pseudomonas sp. SBT1-2. Next base: position 69,734 of record NZ_JAQZAA010000013.1, read on the forward strand.
CCGGCACGCCGTGGGTCAGGATGCCGCCGCCGACCATGAACATGGCCGCGGTGCCGATCACCGAGAGGCTTTTCATCATGTAGGGCGCTGCGCGCAGGATCGCGCCGCCGATGCTTTTTGCGACCTGGCCCGGCTTCTGCGTCAGCCACAGGCCGAGGTCGTCGAGCTTGACGATGCCGCCCACCAGGCCATACACGCCGACGGTCATGACGATGGCGATGCCCGAAAGCACCACCACCTGCTGCATCAACGGCGCGTCGGCGACGGTGCCCAGGGTAATGGCGATGATCTCGGCCGAGAGAATGAAGTCGGTGCGGATCGCGCCCTTGATCTTGGTCTTCTCAAAGGCCACCAGATCGGTGGCCGGGTCCGCCACGGCTTCGATCAGTTGCTGGTGCTCGGCCTGATCCTCGGCCTTGCTGTGGAGAAACTTGTGGGCGAGTTTTTCAAAGCCCTCGAAGCACAGGTAGGCACCGCCGAGCATCAGCAGCGGTATCACCAGCCAGGGCGCGAAGGCACTGATGGCCAGCGCCGCGGGCACCAGGATCAGCTTGTTCAGGAACGAGCCCTTGGCCACCGCCCAGACCACCGGTAATTCGCGCTCGGCGCGCACCCCGGAAACCTGCTGGGCATTGAGCGCGAGGTCGTCCCCCAGCACCCCGGCGGTCTTCTTCGCCGCCATCTTGGTCATCAGCGCCACGTCGTCGAGTACCGTGGCAATATCGTCGATCAGCACCAGCAAACTGCTTCCGGCCATGGATCAGGGTTCCTTGAGGTCATAAATGTTGCGAAGCATAGCGCGCAACGAGGGCCGGCGGGGCATTCTTGAGCCTCGCGCAAGGCCGGTGCTACCATGCGCAACCGCCCGAACAGGCAAGGAATCACCTGGTTTATGAGCACCATCCGCGAGCGCAACAAAGAACTGATCCTGCGTGCCGCCAGTGAAGAGTTTGCCGACAAAGGCTTCGCTGCGACCAAAACCAGCGACATCGCGGCCAAGGCGGGGCTGCCCAAACCCAACGTCTACTACTACTTCAAATCCAAGGAAAACCTCTACCGCGAGGTCCTGGAAAGCATCATCGAGCCGATCCTCCAGGCTTCGACCCCGTTCAACGCCGACGGCGTGCCCAGCGAAGTACTGAGCGGCTACATCCGCTCGAAGATCCGCATCTCCCGCGACCTGCCCTTCGCCTCCAAGGTGTTCGCCAGCGAGATCATGCACGGTGCCCCACACCTGAGCCCGGACCAGGTCGAGCAGCTCAACGCCCAGGCCAAGCACAACATCGATTGCATCCAGACCTGGATCGATCGTGGCCAGATCGCGCCCATCGACCCGCACCACCTGATGTTCAGCATCTGGGCCGCGACCCAGACCTACGCCGACTTCGACTGGCAGATCTCGGTGGTGACCGGCAAGGCCAAGCTGGACGAGTCCGATTACGAAGCCGCCGCCCAGACCATCATCCGCCTGGTGCTCAAGGGCTGCGAAACGGACCAGTAAGCCAGCCCCTGTAGCCGCTGCCGCAGGCTGCGATAAGGCCGAAGGTCTTCAGCGATCTTCAGATCTTGCGCACCCGTGGTGTGCGATCGCAGCCTGCGGCAGCAGCTACACGGCTACAGATCAGGCACTCACACCCGCATCCGCCCGCAAGCCCTGCGCCTCGATGGCGCTGATCGCACATTGCTCGTCGATGTCCGAGGTGTCGCCACTGATGCCGATCGCACCCACCACCACCCCCTGCTGATCACGAATCAACACCCCACCCGGCGCCGGCACCACGCTGCCCTGCCCCAGGCTATTGAGCGCGGCGATAAAGGCCGGCCGCTGCTGCGCATCCAGCGCCAGCAGGCGCGAGCCCTTGCCCAGGGCGATCGCGCCCCAGGCCTTGCCGATGGCGATCTGTGGCCGTAGCAGGCTGGCCCCGTCTTCGCGCTGCAAGGTCACCAGATGCCCGCCGGCATCGAGCACCGCAATGGTCAAGGGTGCCGCGCTGATCTCACGGCCAAAGGCCAGGGCCTTGCCGGCCAGGCTGACTGCAACGTTCAAGGTTAAAGCGCTCATGGGTGCCGTCCTTATTTTGTTATTGGGAAAAATTGGGGTGTTCCGATAAGAAGATCGATACAACAAATAGAACACAACAAACTTTGTTTTTGTATACAATAATTTTCGCAAATCCCTGCTTCCGACGAAAAGCAGCCTGTTTATCGGCACCGGACGAACGCATCCAAGCGCGAGAGAAAATGGATTGACCTGCGACACTCGCCATGAATACACTCAGCGCAAAGCCACTTGTATACAATTACAAAACGTAAGAGGCACAAAACCATGAGCAAAATGAGAGCAATCGAAGCCGCCGTTCTGGTGATGCGCCGTGAAGGGGTCGATACCGCTTTCGGCATCCCGGGTGCCGCCATCAACCCGCTGTACTCCGCCCTGCAAAAGGTCGGCGGCATCGATCACGTCCTCGCTCGCCACGTTGAAGGCGCCTCGCACATGGCCGAGGGTTACACCCGCACCAAAGCCGGCAACATTGGCGTGTGCATCGGCACCTCCGGCCCTGCCGGCACCGACATGGTCACCGGCCTGTACAGCGCCTCGGCCGACTCGATCCCGATTCTCTGCATCACCGGCCAGGCCCCGCGGGCCCGCCTGCACAAGGAAGACTTCCAGGCCGTCGACATCACCAGCATCGTCAAGCCGGTGACCAAATGGGCGACCACCGTCCTGGAACCGGGCCAGGTGCCTTACGCCTTCCAGAAAGCCTTCTATGAAATGCGCTCCGGCCGTCCCGGTCCGGTGCTGATCGACCTGCCGTTCGACGTGCAAATGGCCGAGATCGAATTCGACATCGACGCCTACCAGCCGCTGCCGCGGGCCTTGCCGTCGGCGAGCCGAGTCCAGGTCGAAAAGGCCCTGGCCCTGCTGGATCAGGCCGAGCGGCCGTTGCTGGTTGCCGGAGGCGGCATCATCAATGCCGATGCCAGCGAACTGCTGGTGGAATTCGCCGAACTGACCGGCATCCCGGTCATCCCGACCCTGATGGGCTGGGGCAGCATCCCCGACGATCACCCGCAGATGGTCGGCATGGTCGGCCTGCAGACCTCCCACCGCTACGGCAACGCCACCCTGCTCAAGTCGGATGCGGTCCTGGGCATCGGCAACCGCTGGGCCAACCGCCACACCGGTTCGGTGGACGTCTACACCGAGGGTCGCAAGTTCATCCACGTGGACATCGAGCCGACCCAGATCGGCCGGGTGTTCACCCCGGACCTGGGCATCGTCTCCGACGCCAGCTCGGCGCTGACCGTGTTCATCGAAGTCGCTCGCGAATGGCAGGCCGCCGGCAAGCTGAAGAACCGCAGCGCCTGGCTGCAGGATTGCCAGCAGCGCAAGTCGAGCCTGCAACGCAAGACCCACTTCGACAACGTGCCGGTCAAGCCGCAGCGTGTGTATGAAGAGATGAACCAGGTGTTCGGCAAGGACACCTGCTACGTCAGCACCATCGGCCTGTCGCAGATTGCCGGCGCGCAGTTCCTGCATGTGTACAAACCACGCCACTGGATCAACTGCGGCCAGGCCGGCCCGCTGGGCTGGACCATTCCGGCGGCGCTGGGGGTGGTCAAGGCCGACCCGAGCCGCAAGGTGGTGGCGCTGTCCGGCGACTATGACTTCCAGTTCATGATCGAAGAGCTGGCCGTGGGCGCGCAGTTCAAGCTGCCGTACATCCACGTGGTGGTGAACAACTCCTACCTGGGCCTGATCCGCCAGGCGCAGCGCGGTTTCGACATGGACTACTGCGTGCAGCTGTCCTTCGACAACCTCAACGCCCCGGAACTCAACGGCTACGGCGTGGACCACGTCGCGGTCGCCGAAGGCCTGGGCTGCAAGGCGCTGCGGGTATTCGAGCCCGCGGGCATCCAGCCGGCCCTGCGCCAGGCCCAGGAAATGCTCGAGCAGTTCAAGGTGCCGGTGATCGTCGAGATCATCCTGGAGCGTGTCACCAACATCTCCATGGGCACCGAGATCAACGCGGTCAACGAATTCGAAGACCTGGCGCTGGTTGGCAACGACGCCCCCACTGCGATTTCCCTGCTTGACTGACACCCCTATGTAGCCGCTGCCGAAGGCTGCGATCGCATCCGCAGGATGCGCAAGATCTCAGGATCGTCGAAGGCCTTCGGCCTTATCGCAGCCTGCGGCAGCGGCTACAGGGATTGATACCTCTACAGGAGACCACCATGCCGCGTTTTGCCGCCAACCTGTCCATGCTGTTCACCGAACAGGACTTCCTCGCCCGCTTCAAGGCCGCCGCCGAGGCAGGCTTCAGTGGTGTCGAATACCTGTTTCCCTACGAATTCAGCTCCGCCGAGATCAAGGCGCAACTCGACGCCCACGGCCTGACCCAGGTGCTGTTCAACCTTCCTGCGGGCGATTGGGCCAAGGGCGAGCGCGGTATCGCCTGCCTGCCGGACCGGGTCGAAGAGTTCCGCGCCGGGGTCGACCTGGCCATCGCCTACGCCCAGGTACTGGGCAATACCCAGATCAACTGCCTGGCCGGCATCCGCCCACAAGGCGTCGACGATGCCACGGTGGAAAAGACCTTTATCGCCAACCTCAAGTACGCCGCCGAGAAACTCCAGGCCGCGGGCATCAAGCTGGTGATGGAAGCGATCAACACCCGCGACATCCCGGGCTTCTACCTGAACAACACGGCCCAGGCCCTGTCGATCCGCGAGCAGGTCGCCAGCAGCAACCTGTACCTGCAATACGACATCTACCACATGCAAATCATGGAGGGCGACCTGGCCCGGACCCTGTCCGGCCACCTGGACGCGATCAACCATGTCCAGCTGGCGGACAACCCGGGGCGTAACGAACCGGGCACCGGCGAGATCAACTACCACTTCCTGTTCGGGCACCTGGACAAGATCGGCTACCAGGGCTGGGTCGGCTGCGAATACAAGCCGCTGACCACTACCGAAGCCGGCCTGGGCTGGCTCAAGAGCCACAACGCAATCTGATCGCACACCGCGTCATCGTTCATCGCTGTAGGAGCGAGCTTGCTCGCGAAGGTCGTCAACGATGACGCAGGCATCCTGAATGAACACGGCGCCCTGCCATTTTTCGCGAGCAAGCTCGCTCCTACAGAGGGCGTGCTACCTAACAAAAAGAGGATTTTCTCATGGCTAAAATCGGATTCATCGGCACCGGCATCATGGGTCACCCAATGGCCTCCAACCTGCAAAAAGCCGGTCACAGCCTGTTCCTGTCCCAGCACCACGACGCGGCCCCGGCCGACCTGGTCGCCGCCGGCGCGGTCGCCCTGGCCAGCCCCAAGGAAGTGGCCCAGGAAGCTGAATTCATCATCGTCATGGTCCCGGATACCCCGCAAGTCGACGACGTGCTGCTGCGCGCCGACGGCGTGGCCGCGGGCGTCGGCCCGGGCAAGGTGGTGATCGACATGAGTTCGATCTCGCCAACCGCGACCAAGGCCTTCGCCGCCAGGATCAACGAGAAAGGCGCGCAGTACCTGGACGCCCCGGTGTCCGGCGGTGAAGTCGGCGCCAAGGCGGCGACCCTGAGCATCATGGTCGGCGGCGACAGCCAGGCCTTCGAGCGTGCCCTGCCGCTGTTCCAGGCCATGGGCAAGAACATCACCCTGGTCGGCGGCAATGGCGACGGCCAGACCGCCAAGGTGGCGAACCAGATCATCGTCGCCCTGAACATCCAGGCAGTGGCCGAGGCCCTGCTGTTCGCCGCGAAAAACGGCGCCGACCCGGCCAAGGTACGTGAAGCGCTGATGGGCGGCTTCGCCTCCTCGAAGATCCTCGAGGTGCACGGCGAGCGCATGATCAAGGGCACCTTCGACCCGGGCTTCCGCATCAGCCTGCACCAGAAGGACCTCAACCTGGCCCTGCAAGGCGCCAAGGAGCTGAACATCAACCTGCCCAACACCGCCAACGCCCAGCAAGTGTTCAGCACCTGCGCGGCCATCGGCGGCAGCAACTGGGACCACTCGGCGCTGATCAAGGGCCTGGAACACATGGCGAACTTCTCGATCCGCGACAAGTAAGAGAACGCCAGCAAATCCCCTGTAGCCGCTGCCGAAGGCTGCGATCGACTTGGGCGGCACTCCGACGCAGCAGGCGTGCACTTGCACATCGCAGGAAGGTTCTTCGAACCTTATCGCAGCCTTCGGCAGCGGCTACAGGTTGCGTGACAGCCACACCTCGAATAACAAGAAATCCGGGAGCCCGCCATGCCGGTCGATCCGCAACAATTCCTCCGTGAGCTGTTCGCCACAGCCATCGACGCCGCCCACCCGCAGCACGTCCTCGAAGCCCATTTGCCCAGCGACCGCAGCGGCCGGGTGATCGTCATCGGTGCCGGCAAGGCCGCCGCGGCCATGGCCCAGGTGGTCGAACGCTGCTGGTTGGGTGAAGTCAGCGGGCTGGTCGTCACCCGCTACGGCCACGGCGCCCCCTGCGAAAAAATCGAAGTGGTCGAAGCCGCCCATCCAGTACCCGATGCCGCTGGCCTGGCCGTGGCCAAGCGCGTGCTGGAACTGGTCAGCGACCTGTCGGAACAGGACCGGGTGATTTTCCTCCTGTCCGGCGGCGGTTCCGCCCTGCTGGCCCTGCCCGCTGCGGGCATCACCCTGGCGGACAAGCAGTCGATCAACAAGGCCCTGCTCAAGTCCGGCGCCAGCATCGGCGAGATGAACTGCGTGCGCAAACACCTCTCGGCGATCAAGGGCGGCCGCCTGGCCAAGGCCTGCTGGCCAGCCACCCTCTACACCTACGCGATTTCCGATGTACCGGGCGACCTGGCCACGGTCATCGCCTCCGGCCCCACCGTGGCCGACCCCAGCACCTCGGCCGAGGCCCTGGCGATCCTCAAGCGTTATGCCATCGAGGTACCCGCGGCGGTGCGCACCTGGCTGCAAAGCCCGGAGTCGGAAACCGTCAAGCCCGGCGACCCGAGCCTGGCCCGCAGTCACTTCCAGCTGATCGCCCGGCCACAGCAGTCGCTGGAGGCCGCCGCGGTGAAAGCCCGCCAGGCCGGTTTCAGCCCGCTGATCCTCGGCGACCTGGAAGGCGAGTCCCGCGAGGTGGCCAAGGTCCACGCCGGCATCGCCCGCCAGGTGGTGCTGCACGGCCAGCCGCTGGCGGCGCCCTGCGTGATCCTGTCCGGCGGTGAAACCACGGTCACCGTGCGCGGCAATGGCCGCGGCGGGCGCAATGCCGAGTTCCTCCTGAGCCTCACCGAAAGCCTCAAGGGCCTGCCCGGCGTCTACGCCCTGGCCGGCGACACCGACGGCATCGACGGTTCCGAAGACAATGCCGGCGCCATCATGGCCCCGGACAGCTACGCCCGCGCCGCCGCCCTGGGCCTGAGTGCCAGCGACGAGCTGGACAACAACAACGGCTATGGCTACTTCGCGGCCCTGGACGGGTTGATCGTCACCGAACCGACCCGCACTAACGTCAACGACTTCCGCGCCATCCTGATCCTCGAGAGCCCCAAACATGACGCCTGACAAAAAGGTCAAAATCCTCGCCACCCTCGGCCCGGCCATCGACGGCATCGACGACATCCGCGAGCTGGTGCAGGCCGGGGTGAATATCTTTCGCCTCAACTTCAGCCATGGCGACCACGCCGATCACGCCCAGCGTTACCAGTGGATCCGCGAAGTCGAAAAACAGCTGAACTACCCGCTGGGCATCCTGATGGACCTGCAAGGCCCGAAACTGCGGGTCGGCACGTTCGCCGAAGGCAAGGTCCAGCTGCATCGCGGCCAGGCCCTGCGCCTGGACCTGGACAGCACCCCGGGCGACCAGCGCCGGGTCAACCTGCCCCACCCGGAAATCCTCAAAGCCCTGGAGCCGGGCATGGACCTGCTGCTGGACGATGGCAAGCTGCGTCTGCGGGTCACCGCCAAACACGCCGACGCCATCGACACCACGGTGCTCAACGGCGGCGAACTGTCGGACCGCAAGGGCGTCAACGTCCCGCAAGCGGTGCTCGACCTCAGCCCGCTGACCGCCAAGGATCGCCGCGACCTGGACTTCGGCCTGGAACTGGGGGTGGACTGGGTCGCCCTATCGTTCGTGCAGCGCCCCGAGGACATTCATGAAGCCCGCGCGCTAATCGGCGACAAGGCGTTCCTGATGGCCAAGATCGAGAAACCCTCGGCCGTCACCCAATTGCGCGAGATCGCCGAACTGAGCGACGCGATCATGGTGGCCCGTGGCGACCTCGGGGTGGAGGTGCCGGCCGAAAGCGTGCCGCAGATCCAGAAGAACATCATCGGCACCTGCCGCCAGCTGGGTAAGCCGGTGGTGGTGGCCACGCAGATGCTCGAATCCATGCGCTTCTCCCCCGCCCCGACCCGGGCCGAGGTCACGGACGTGGCCAACGCGGTGGCCGAAGGCGCCGACGCGGTGATGCTCTCGGCGGAAACCGCCTCCGGCGAATACCCGCTGGAGGCGGTGCAGATGATGAGCAAGATCATCCGCCAGGTGGAAAGCGGCCCGGACTACCAGACCCAGCTCGACGTCAGCCGGCCCCAGGCCGAAGCCACGGTGTCCGATGCCATCAGCTGCGCGATCCGCCGCATCAGCAGCATCCTGCCGGTGGCGGTGCTGGTGAACTACAGCGAGTCCGGCAGCTCCAGCCTGCGCGCGGCCCGGGAACGGCCGACGGTGCCGATCCTCAACCTGACGCCGAACCTGTCCACCGCGCGTCGCCTGACGGTGGCCTGGGGCGTGCACTCGGTGGTCAACGACCGCCTGCGCCAGGTCGACGAGGTCTGCTCCACCGCCCTGGAAATCGCCCAGGCGCAAGGCATGGCCAAACGCGGCGACACCCTGTTGATCACCGCAGGCGTGCCATTCGGCCAGCCGGGCTCGACCAACTCGCTGCGCATCGAAACCCTGATCTGAGCCCTGTAGCCGCTGCCGAGCCTGCGAGGCTGCGATCGAAGTGGGCGGCACTCCGACGCAGTCCTCGCCAGGCCCGAGCACTGGACTTGCCTGGAACACGGCATTGCCTGATTGACGGCCGCTACGCGCCCGATCGCAGCCTCGCAGGCTCGGCAGCGGCTACAGGAGTCAACTTTCCATGCCTTCAGAACACTTCAACGCCCACTGCCCCGACTGGGCCACCGCCCTGCTCAACGGCTTCAGCCAGATCTTCCTCCAGCGCCATCCGCTGTGCGGCCTGCTGTGCATGCTGGCCATCCTGCTGAGCGCTCCGGCGCTGCTCGGCGGTGCGCTGCTGGGCGGCGTGGCCGGGCTGCTCACCGCACAGCGCCGGGGCTATGCCAAGGCCGACCGGCAAGCCGGGCTGTTCAGCTACAACGGGGTCCTGCTCGGCCTGCTCCTGGGCCTGCGCTTCGACTGGTCGGTGCTGCTGCCACCGCTGATCATCGCCTGCGGCGGCCTCAGTGCGATCCTCACCCAGCAATGGCTCAAACGCGCCCGCGATCAATATTGTCTACCGGCCTACACCGCGCCCTTCGTCGGCCTCGGCTGGTTGCTGCTGGGCCTGGCCGCACCGCTGCCCGCCAGCGTCGACGCGCCCTGGGCCGAACCCAATGCGCTGGCGCTGCTGCAGGTACTGCTCCAGGGGCTCGGCCAGGTGATGTTCCTCGAACATCCGTTGGCCGGGGTGCTGATTGCCCTGGGGTTGCTGCTGGCTGATCGCCGGGCGGTCGCCTGGGCGCTGTTCGGCTCGGCGGCGGGCCTGGGCTTCGCCCTGCTGCAACAGGAACCTACCGGCGCCCTGCTGGGCCTTGGCGGCTACAACAGCGCCCTGGTGGCCCTGGCCCTGAGCCAGGACCACCGCCGGTCCTGGCTGGCGCTGCCAGGTATGCTCCTGGCGCTGCTGCTCACCCCGGGCTTCGCCGCGCTGGGCCTGCCCGCTCTGACCGCACCCTTTATCCTCGCCTGCTGGCTGGTCCGCGCCGCGCTGCGGGTGCTGCGCCAGGCCGCCGTGGACAGCACGCCTTGCGCTACCGGGGCCAATCCCCCTAGGCTTCGCTGACCTTCCATTCAGGCGAACAGCATGGACAGCAACACGGACAACAACCGGCACTGGCGTGAGCGTCTCTACGTCATGATTTTCCAGACCGACACCGTGGCCGGTCGACGCTTCGACAGCACCCTGTTGCTGATCATCCTCGCCAGCCTGGTGATCGTGATCCTCGACAGCATCGACGAGGTGCATCAGAACTACGCCAATGTGCTGGCCTATATCGAATGGGGTTTTACCCTGATCTTCGCCATCGAATACGGCCTGCGCCTGTACTGCTCGCCCAAGCCGCTGCGCTACGCCTTCAGTTTCTACGGGCTGGTGGACCTGCTGGCCATCGTGCCGGGGATCCTCGCCCTGTATTACAGCGACGCCCAGTACCTGCTGATCATCCGGGTGATCCGCATGCTGCGCATCTTCCGCGTGCTCAAGCTCAGCCCGTATCTCAAGCAGGCCAACTACCTGATGTCGGCGTTGCGCGGCAGCAAGCAGAAAATCATCGTGTTCCTGCTCAGCGTGTCGACCCTGGTCACGGTGTTCGGCACCCTGATGTATGTGGTCGAGGGGCCCGAGCATGGGTTCACCAGTATTCCCAAGGGCATCTACTGGGCCATCGTCACCCTGACCACCGTGGGCTTTGGCGATATCGTGCCGAAGACGCCGCTGGGCCAGGTGATTTCGTCCCTGGTGATGATCACCGGCTACTCGATCATCGCCGTGCCCACCGGGATCTTCACCGCGGAACTGGCCAATGCCCTGCGCGGCGAACAGCTCAAGCACGACTGCCCGGTGTGCAGGAAGAACGACCATGAGCACGGCGCCGCGTTCTGCTCGCGATGTGGCAATGCGTTGTTCCCGAAAGTGGTCCATGAAAACTGAATAAGCAAAGCACTTTTTAATCTTTAAAGAGATATACCGCCCCGGCTATAGTCGGCGGCAAATTGCCTTCACTCTCGAATACTTCACTCTCAACAAAAAGGAATGTGCAGTGAAAAAACTCGTTAGCGCCTCTCTCCTGGCCGCCGGCCTGGCACTGGGCAGCGTCGCCCAGGCCGCCCCGACCCTGCTCAACGTTTCCTACGACGTGATGCGAGACTTCTACAAGGACTACAACACGGCCTTCCAGAAGCACTGGCAGGCCGAGCACAACGAGAACATCACCCTGCAGATGTCCTTCGGCGGCTCCAGCAAACAGGCGCGCTCGGTGATCGACGGCCTGCCGGCCGACGTCATCACCATGAACATGGCCACCGACATCAACGCCCTGGCGGACAACGGCAAGCTGGTGCCGGACAACTGGGTGACCCGCCTGCCGAACAACAGCGCACCCTTCACCTCGGCCACCGTGTTCATCGTGCGCAAGGGCAACCCCAAGGCCCTGAAAGACTGGCCGGACCTGCTCAAGGATGGCGTGCAGGTAATCGTGCCGAACCCGAAGACCTCGGGTAACGGCCGCTACACCTACCTGTCGGCCTGGGGGTATGTGCTGAAGAACGGCGGCGACGAGAACAAGGCCAAGGACTTCGTCGGCAAGCTGTTCAAGCAGGCGCCGGTGCTCGACACCGGCGGCCGCGCCGCCACCACCACCTTCATGACCAACCAGATCGGCGACGTGCTGGTGACCTTCGAGAACGAAGCGGAAATGATCGCCCGCGAATTCGGCCGCGATCAGTTCGAAGTCATCTACCCGAGCGTCTCCGCCGAAGCCGAGCCGCCGGTATCGGTGGTCGACAAGGTGGTTGACAAGAAAGGCTCGCGCGCCGCGGCCGAGGAATACCTGAAGTACCTGTGGTCGCCGCAAGGCCAGGAAATCGCCGCCAACAACTACCTGCGCCCACGGGACCCGAAAGTCCTGGCCAAGTACACCGATCGTTTCCCGAAAGTCGACTTCCTGTCGGTGGAAAAAACCTTCGGCGACTGGCGCACCGTGCAGAAGACCCACTTCAACGATGGCGGGGTCTTCGACCAGATCTACGGTGGGAAATAACCAGCCGGCCATAAAAAGCGACCTTCGGGTTAATGCCCATCAATTGAAAATAAGGAAATTGTAGGAGCGAGGCTTGCCCGCGATGGACTTGAGAGCACTGCGTTTACCCAGTAAGTGCGCGCTATCGTTAACGACCATCGCGAGCAAGCTTCGCTCCTACAGAGAATCACCTTCGCTTGACTGACTGGTATTAACGCTCGGGTCGCCTGGGATCTAAAGCCCGGCGGCAGCTTCGAACAACACTGCCTTCCCCGCCTGCTGCAGCTCCGGCAACATCGCCTCGGCCTCGATCTCGATCAGCCACTCGGGCAAGGACAGGCCACTGACGATGATCCATGAAGACGCTGGCGGCTGCTGGGGGAAACGCTGCAGCAGCACCTGGCTGATCTGCTCCTGCTGCTCGCGGGCCGCTTCGGCGATGTAGATCCGCAGCATGACCACGTGGCTCAGATCGCCGCCCGCCGCCGCCAGGACCCGGGCGATATTGTCGAAGCTCTGCTCGGTCTGCTCGCGCAGCCCCGGGCCGACGCAGACCTCGCGCTCATCGACAGCCACCTGGCCGGACAGCAGCAGGCGCCGCCCACCGCGTACCTCCACCGCCTGGCTGAAACCGTACTGCAGGGAATTGAAGACACTGGGCGGATTGAAGACTGACTTGTGCATGGGAACTCCGCTGCGATAGACGACCGCAAACCCTAAACCAAGCCCCTGCCCAAGGCCATCCGAAACCAGGCCGTTGAAACACCCGGCAACGTAACAGCCTGCCAGCTACATCGGCGGCGTCACCCCATCCTTGCCGGCGGAGATCGACTGCGCGGTGAGTGTGCCGTCCGCGCTCTGGGACACGAACATCACCACCTTGACCCCGACCTTGAGCAGGCTGCGGTCGCCCGGCACCAGGTTGACGATGGGCACATCGTCCGGCACCAGGATCGTCTGCTGGCCGCCCTTGTAGTTGACGGTCAGGGTCCGGCCGTTGCTCACCACCAGGTCGCCGACGCTGCCATTGGTCATGCTGCTGCCCGTGACCAGGTCGAAGGGCCGATGACCGTCGCCGGTGCCGGCCATCTGCGGCGGGAACACATGGACCTCCAGCGCCTTGAGGCTGCCATCGGCCTGCGGCACGGCGGCCGAACCTATGTAGCTGCCGGGCTTGATGTCCTCGATGTTGGCCAGGGTCACGGCGCGGACCTGGGTCTGCGGCGTGAGGTTGATGGTGACGTTCTCGCCGCTGTTGACGTGGACCCGCACCGCGTCGCCGGCGATGCTGGTGATTTCCCCGCGCACGCCGATGCGCATGCCCGGCGCGTCCTGGGCCTGGGCCGGGCCGGCCAGCAGCAGTGCACCGAGGGTGATCGCTTGAGCGCCGCCGAGCAGGCGGCGAAGACACAGATTCATGGGACGGACTTCCTGTGATGAAAGGTGGTACAGACGTCGAAACGAAAGCACTCCAGCGTCCGCGGGACAATGAGCGAGCTATGGAACTGAATGTAAGTAAATGTATCATCGCAACGCGAGACCGGTCGTCTGCCGCTCTGCGCCGGTCTCGCCAGGCATTTATTCCTGCACGGCATGAATGCTATCGCTCGTCAGCTTCTACCGCGTCACGGGCCAGCCCCTTAGCCTCGCCCGCATCCCTTTCGCTGCAACGAGAATCGCCATGACTGCCACGACCCAGCGGCTGCCTGCCGCCACCACGACCATGACCCGCGGCATGGTGCTGCTGTTCGCCTTCTGCTGCGGCGCCATAGTCGCCAACATCTACTACGCCCAGCCGATCATCGAGCTGATCGCCCCGGACATCGGCCTGAGCAGCACCATGGCCAGCCTGATCGTGTCCCTGACCCAGATCGGCTACGCCCTGGGCCTGTTCTTCCTGGTGCCCCTGGGCGACCTGCTGGAAAACCGCCGGCTGATGATCCTCACCAGCCTGGTGGCCATCGCCAGCCTGCTGGGCGCCGCGTTCACCGAGCAGCCCAATGCCTTTCTGCTGGTCTCGCTGCTGATCGGCTTCAGCTCGGTGTCGGTGCAGATCCTGATTCCCCTGGCCGCGCACCTGACGCCGGAGGAATCCCGTGGCCGGGTGGTCGGCGGCATCATGGGCGGCCTGCTGCTGGGCATCCTGCTGGCGCGTCCGGTGTCCAGCGTGGTGGCCGACCTGTTCGGCTGGCGCGCGATGTTCATTGCCGCCGCGGTGCTGATGGCCGCCATCAGTGTGGTCCTGCTGCTGACCGTGCCCAAGCGCCAGCCCGCCCACAGCGCCACCTACGGCCAGCTGCTGGGTTCGCTGGGCACCCTGCTGCGCCAGCAACCGGTACTGCGCCAGCGAGCGTTTTACCAGGCCTGCATGTTCGCCACCTTCAGCCTGTTCTGGACCGCGGTGCCGCTAGAGCTGGCGCGCAACCACGGCCTGTCGCAAAGCCAGATCGCCCTGTTCGCCCTGGTCGGGGCCATCGGGGCCATTGCCGCACCCATCAGCGGGCGCCTGGCGGATGCCGGCCACACCCGCGTCGCCTCGTTGCTGGCCATGCTGTTCGCCGCCCTGAGCTTTCTGCCGGCCTTTATCCACCCGGCCTACAGCGTCATCGGCCTGGCGGTGACCGGCGTGGTCCTGGATTTCTGCGTGCAGATGAACATGGTCCTTGGCCAGCGCGCGGTCTACGCGCTGGATGCCCATAGCCGCGGCCGCCTCAACGCGCTGTACATGACCAGCATCTTCATCGGCGGCGCCGTCGGCTCGTCGATTGCCAGCGCGGTGTACGAACACGCCGGCTGGCTGGGCATAGTCGGTGTCGGCAGCGCCTTGCCGCTGCTGGCCCTGCTGCGTTTCCTGAGCACCTCGCAGAAGGCCCTGCCCGTCACGGCCTGAGTGCATCCTGATCCTCTCGGATCGCAAACCGGGGGGCCATGCTCGATCGTTCAAACACAAGGAGTCTCGATGGACCGGCTGGCAGCCATGCAAACCTTCGTTCATGTGGTGGAAAGCGGGTCTTTTTCCGCCGCCGCCCGGCTTCTGGATATCGGCCAGCCGGCCGTGTCGAAAACCATCGCCCAGCTGGAGGCGCGGCTGGCGGTACGGCTGTTGCTGCGCTCGACCCGCGGCCTGACGCCCACTGAGGCCGGCATGGCATTTTTCGAGCGCGCCAGGCGGGCCCTCGAAGAGGCCGACGAAGCCGATCTCGCGGCGCGTGGGGCCGGTTCGGGGCTCAGCGGCACGCTGCGGATCTGCGCCGCGGTGACCTTCGCCCGCCTGCATATCGTGCCGCGCCTGGGGGCCTTTCTCGATCGCCATCCCGACCTCGACATCGACGTGGTGCTGGATGACCGCAATATCAATCTGGTGGAAGCCGGCATCGACGTCGCCCTGCGCATGGGGCCCTTGAGCGACTCCGGGCTGACCGCGCGGCGGATCGGCGAATGCCGGCGCGTGGTGCTGGCCACCCCCGACTACTTCGCCCGCCACGGCGAACCCGCCTGCCCCGCCGACCTGGGCCAGCACCAGGCGATCATCTACAGCCTCGGCGGCGGTGCCCACTGGCGCTTCGAACGGGGTGACGAACAGCAGTCGGTGACGGTCCGCGGGCGGATTCGCGTGAGTGCCGCGGAGGGGCTGCGCGAATCGGTGCTGGCCCACCAGGGGCTGACCCTGGCCTCGCAATGGATGTTCGCTCCCGAGCTGGCCAGCGGCGCGGTGCGCGAGGCCATGCCGGACTGGACGCTGCCCCGCCAGGAGCTATGGGCGGTGTTTCCCACCGGACGGCTGACCAGCGCCAAGGCCCGGGCCTTCGTCGAGTTTGTCCAGCAGCAACTGGCCAGCCCCGGGCCAGACGCTGCCCAAGGCTGAGCCGGGGTGCGCGCGGATTCAGATCCGCTCGCGCACCAGCACTTCGACCTTGGCCGCCTCGCCCCACTGGCGCACCCGCTCGATCAGCGCCAGATCGGTCTCGCCCACCAGGTACAGGGTCTCGATCGACTGCCTGGCCGCCCACTCGACGAAGCCGCACTGCTCGAAGGTGCTGACAGACGCCAGCTGGAACTCGTTTTCATAGAACCCCGGCGCCACCGCGACCCGGGTGTCCTGGGCGCTGACCTCGGGCAGGAACGGACAGGCCAGGTGCACCACGTCCCACTTCGCCACGCGCCAGTTGTGCAGCGCTTCGTCGAAGCGGCTGCGGGCGCCGCGGACAAAACCCAGGCCGTCGATCACCATGCGCCGGTTGATGATCATCCACACCTTGCGCTTGCGCGGAGCCTTGAGCAGCACCTCGCCGGTGACCTTCGAGGCGCGCAGGGCCAGGGCAATTACCAGCAATACCGGAACGAAGTAGCGATAGACGGTCTCGGCGTTGGTGGCGCGGGTCAGTTGGTACAGCCTGGACACCTCGCCCCGGGCCTTGCGCTGGTCGCCCAGGGTTTCATCCAGCCGGCCGAGCCAGGCCAGGACGGGCGGCGCCGAATACCGGGCGCGAAGCTCATCCAGCGCCTGGACCACCGTCCCCACCGAGAGCGCCGTCAGCTGTCCCTGCGCCGTTCTCTCTAGGGCAGCAAAACGCTGACAGAGCGCGTTCACCTGCGCGGCATCGGCGGCACTATGGACAGTCGCGGCGGCACGACAATGATCCGGCCCCAACAGATCGTCGATCTCGGCCTTGAGGCGCCTCTGGGTCGCGGCTTCATTGGACTCGGCCAGTCGATAGTCGCTCTGGAACCATTCGGTCCTGACGTTCTGGGTCTCGCTGATCAGCGCCAGCGAAGCCAGCAGCAGCCAGCCGTAGTCCACGCGCTTCCAGCCGACCTCGCCCAGGGGAAAGACCGAGATGAAGCTCCAGCAGAAGAAGTAGTAGAGGAAGATGAACAGCACCAGCAGATACACCGGCGCCAGGGAGAAGTAGATCAACTGCGGCACTTCGACATCGGCGAAGCCATGCAGGGCGAGCAGGACAGCGACAACACAGAGCCAGAAGGCCATGGGCGCGAAATAGGGTTTGTTCAGGCTTTTCTTCATCGGGCGCTCGGATGGCGATACTCAGGAACACCCCGGGGTATCGGCCATCCAACCGGCTGCTTGAACCGGACCCGCCCGCGGTCCGCTCAGTGGTCGCGGCTTACCGCAAGCCGCTTACTGGAACTGGCGCCCCAGCCCCGACGGCACGCCGTGGATATCGGTCTCTTCCCATGGCCCGTCGGGGCTGATGGAACGGCTCCAGCCGTTGTTCCAGCGGTAGTAGGTGCGCTGGCGGTAGAAAGTGTTGGTCTGGTTATCCAGCACATAGACGCCCAGGCGCGGATCCCAGTGGCTATTGCCACCCGGCGGCGGCGCGAAGCTCGCGGAAGTGCGCGGCAGCGGCTTGGCCGGCTTGATCGGCGTGGCGGGTTTGCTCGGGGTGCTGGGCTGCGTCGGCTTGGTGCTGGGCTGCGCGGGCGGAATCGGTGGCAGGGTCTCGGGCGGCATCGGCTCCTGGACCGCACAGGCGCTCAACCCCAGGACCAGTGTTAACAGGGTGATGCGGGCAATGGCGGTCATGGCGGCTTCTCTTATTTATCCGGGCTGTCGATGGTCAGTTGTTGCGGCGCGGTGGTGCTGCTGGCCAGGGGCTTGCTGCGACCGACCCACTCGCCGGCCGTCGGTTGGCCGGCGCGGGAAATGCGTGCAACCAGTTGGACTTCCGGGAAGTTCGACAGTTTCAACTGCGGCATCATCGCGTCGGCATCCCCCAGCTCCACCGTCACCGGCAGGTCGGCCACGGTCAGGCGCTTGGCCGCCAGCGGCGCCGGCGGCCCGGAAGTGGCGCGGGCAAAGATGAACACGCTGTCGCCCGGCTGCACCTTGGCTTTCAGATCGGCGGCCAGGTCGACCCGCACCTTGAGCAGCGCGGCGGCCTTGGGCGCGGGCGCCTGGGCCACTTTACCGCCGCTGGCCAGCAGCTTCTCGGTCGCCCGGTCGATACCGCCCTGCAGCGCGGCGCGCGAGTTGTCGTCCGCCGGCAGTTGCGCCAGCAGGCGGTTCCAGTAGTCGATGGCCTCTTGATAACGCTCGCCTTCGAAGGCGGCGATCCCCAGCAGGCCGAGGCTGGTGACTTCCTTCGGGTCGGCCTTCAGCGCTTCGTCGGTCAGGGCCTGAACCTTGTCCGACCATTGTTTGCCGTCGGCGAAGTACTGCGCCTGCGCCCACTGGCCGAGCAGTTCCGGCTGGCGCCCGGCCAGGGCCACGGTACGCTCGAAGATCTTCGCCGCGTCCGCCGGGCGGTCCTGGGCCATGTAGGTACGACCGAGGAAGTACAGGCCCTCGGCGGAATCCGGCTGGGCGGCGACCGCGCGCTCGAGGCGGCGGGTCATCTCTTCCATGGATTGCGGGGCCTGGGCGAACTCACGGGTCAGCTCGACTTTGTCGCTGGCGCCGAAATGCAGATACAGACCCAGACCCAACAGCGGCACCAGCAGCGCCGCCAGCAACGGCAGCGGCTTGCCCAGGCCAGACACCCGGGCCGGTTCGGCGCCCTCGGTGTCGGCCAGCAGTTCGCGCGCGGCTTCGGCCCGGCCGCTGTCCATCTGCTCGGCGCTGAGCACGCCTTCGGCCTGCTGGCCTTGCAGCTCGGCCACGCGCTCTTGATAAAGCGCCACGTTCAGCGCGGTACGATCCTCTTCACGCTGGGCGCGACGGCCGCGTAGAACCGGGATCAGCAGAAAACTCAGGGCTACCAGGAGCAGCAGGCCTGCGGCGAGCCAGAAATCAATCATTCGCGGTCTTTATCCAACAGTTGGTCGAGGCGCTGACGCTCCTCGGCGGAAAGTGTGCTCGGGCTGTCGCTGCGCTCTACGCGCCGACGCCGGACGATCACGGCGATGATCACCACGCCCCCCAGCAGCAGGCCGGCGGGGCCGAACCAAAGCAAGGCGGTCTTGCCGGTCAGGGCCGGCTTGTAGCGCACGAAGTCGCCATAGCGGTCGACCATGAAGTCGATGATCTGCTGGTTGTCCTTGCCTTCGCCGAGCATGCGGAAGATCTCCTTGCGCAAGTCCGCGGCGATCGGCGCATTGGAGTCGGCGATGTCCTGGTTCTGGCACTTGGGGCAACGCAGCTCTTTGGTCAGTTCGCGAAAGCGCTCGCGCTCGGCATCGTTGGCGAACTCGTAGGTATCGATCGCCGCGTGGGCCACACCGGCGATGCTCAGGCCCAGGACGGCCGCGGCCAGCCAGCGCTTCATGGCTTGGCCTCATCGGCCAGGGCCTGGTACTTGGCAGCCAGTTTCTCGCGCCACACCGTTTCGTCGATCACCCCGACGTATTTGTCGCGGATGATGCCCTTGGCGTCGATGAAGAAGGTTTCCGGCGCGCCGTACACCCCGAGGTTCAGGCCCAGGGTGCCCTCCTCGTCGCGGATATCCAGCTGGTAAGGGTTGTGGAACTCGGCCAGCCACTTCAGGGCGTCGGCGTTGACGTCCTTGTAGTTGACGCCATAGATGTTCACGCCCTGCTGCGCCAACTTGTTCAGCACCGGGTGCTCGACCCGGCAGGAAATGCACCAGGTGCCCCAGACGTTGACCAGCGCCGGCTTGCCCAGCAGGTCGGCGCGGGTCAGGGTCTTGTCGCCCTGCACCGACGGCAGGGAGAACTCCGGGAACGGCTTGTCGATCATCGCCGACGGCAGCTCGGCCGGGTCCAGGTACAACCCGCGGTACAGGAACACCGCCACCAGCAGGAACAGCGCCAGCGGCAACAACATTATCCAGCGTCTCATGCAGTGGCTCCTGTCATGCCCAGGGCTTCGCGCACCCGGGTCTTCACCTTGACCCGATAACGCCGGTCGAGGGCCGCCAGCAGGCCACCGAAACCGGTGAGCAGGCCGCCGAACCAGATCCAGCGCACGAATGGCTTGACGTGCACCCGAACGGCCCAGGCGCCCTCGCCCAGCGGTTCGCCGAGGGCGACGTAGAGGTCACGGGTGAAACCGGCGTCGATCCCGGCCTCGGTCATCACCGAGTTCTGCACCGTGTAGAGACGTTTTTCCGGGTGCAGAACGGCGATTTCCTTGCCGTCGCGGACCACCCGCACCGTGCCCTTGTCGGAGGTGAAGTTGGGGCCTTCGAAATGCTTGGCGCCCTCGAAGATGAAGTGATAACCGGCCAGGTCCATGGACTCGCCCGGCTCCAGGCGCAGGTCGCGCTCGGCGCTGTTCTGGCTCGACAGCACCACGCCCAGGGCGCAGACCGCGATGCCCAGGTGCGCCAGCTGCATGCCCCAGTAACTGCGGGTCAGGCCCGGCAGGCCCTTGATCAGGCCTTTGTGGCGGGTCTTGTCGAAGATGTCGCGGACCCCGGCGAGCAATACCCAGGCCGCCAGCATGAAGGTCGCCAGCACCGCCCAGTTGAAGTCGCCATAGGCGATACCGGCCACCACCGCCAGCGCGGCGCTGCCCAGCAGCACCGGAGTCAGCATGCTCACCAGCCATTTGACCGGGGTGTCTTTCCAGCGCACCACCACGCCGATCGCCATCACCACCATCAGCAGCGCCATCAGCGGGATAAACAGCGCGTTGAAGTACGGCGGGCCGACCGACAGCTTGGCCCCGGTCAGGGCGTCCAGCACCAGCGGGTACAGGGTGCCCAGCAGGATCATCGAGGCCGCCACCACCAGCACCAGGTTGTTGCCCAGCAGCAGGGTTTCCCGCGACCACAGGTTGAAACCGACCTGGCTCTTGACCACCGGCGCGCGCAAGGCGAACAGGGTCAGCGAACCGCCGACCACGAACAGCAGGAAGATCAGGATGAACACGCCGCGCTCGGGGTCCGAGGCAAAGGCGTGGACCGAGGTCAGCACCCCGGAACGCACCAGGAAGGTTCCCAGCAGGCTCAGGGAGAACGCAGCGATGGCCAGCAACACGGTCCAGCTCTTGAACACACCACGCTTTTCGGTGACCGCCAGCGAGTGGATCAATGCGGTGCCCACCAGCCACGGCATGAAGGAGGCGTTTTCCACCGGGTCCCAGAACCACCAGCCGCCCCAGCCGAGTTCGTAGTAGGCCCACCAGGAGCCGAGGGTGATACCGATGCCGAGGAATGCCCAGGCGACTATGGTCCAGGGCCGCGACCAGCGCGCCCAGGCCGCGTCCAGGCGACCGCCGAGCAGCGCGGCGATGGCGAAGGCGAAGGCCACGGAGAAACCGACATAGCCCATGTAGAGCATCGGCGGGTGCACGATCAGGCCGATGTCCTGCAGCAGCGGGTTGAGGTCGCGGCCATCGCCGGGCACCTGCGGCAGGATCCGCGCGAAGGGGTTGGAAGTGACGATCAGGAACAGCAGGAAGCCGGTACTGATCATGCCCATCACCGCCAGCACCCGCGCCAGCATCACTTGCGGCAACTGCCGGGAGAACACCGACACGGCGAAGGTCCAGCCACCGAGGATCAGTGCCCAGAGCAGCAACGAGCCCTCGTGGGCGCCCCACACCGCGCTGAACTTGTAGTACCAGGGCAAGGCGCTGTTGGAGTTGCTGGCGACATAGGCCACCGAGAAATCATCGACCATGAAGGCGTAGGTCAGGCAGCCGAAGGCGAAGGTCAGGAAGGCGAACTGGCCCCAGGCCGCGGGCTGCGCCAGGCCCATCCACAGGCGGTCGCCGCGCCAGGCGCCGAGCAGCGGCACCACGGCCTGGACCAGGGCAAAACACAGGGCCAGGATCATCGCCAGATGGCCGAGCTCGGGAATGAAGATTGCGGATGTCATCGGTCAGCCCTCCTTGGCCGGAGCCGGCGCCATTTGCCCACTGTCTTTCAGGGCCTTGGTCACTTCCGGCGGCATGTACTTCTCGTCGTGCTTGGCCAGCACTTCGTCGGCCACCACCACGCCGTCGGCATTGAGCTTGCCCAGGGCGACGATGCCCTGCCCTTCGCGGAACAGGTCCGGGAGGATGCCGCGGTAGGTGATGGTCACGGCCTTGTTGAAGTCGGTGACCACGAAACGCACGTCCAGCGAATCCGCCGAGCGTTGCAGCGAGCCCATCTGCACCATGCCGCCGGCGCGGATCCGTGTGTCATGGGGGGCTTCGCCGTTGGCGATCTGGGTCGGGGTATAGAACAGGTTGATGTTCTGTTGCAGGGCGCTCAGCGCCAGGCCGACGGCAACGCCCACGCCGCCCAGCACGCCGAGGATGATCAACAGACGCTTTTTACGCAGCGGATTCACTGATTGTTCTCCCGGCGCAGACGACGCGCCTCTTGTTGCAGGTAACGCTTGCGGGCCAGCAACGGCACCGCCACGTTGAGGACCAGCACCACCAGGCAGATGCCGTAGGCTGACCAGACATACAGGCCGTGATGGCCCATGGCGAGAAAGTCGGCGAAGGAAGCGAAACTCATGATGCGGCCTCCAGGCTGTTCTGCACTTCGGCCCTGACCCAGCTGGCGCGGGCTTCGCGCTTGAGCACTTCAAGGCGCATGCGCAGCAACAGCACGGCGCCGAAGAAACAATAGAAGCCCAGCACCGTCAGCAACAGCGGCAGCCACATCTCGACGGGCATCGCCGGTTTTTCGGTGAGGGTGAAGGTCGCGCCCTGGTGCAGGGTGTTCCACCACTCCACCGAGTATTTGATGATCGGGATGTTGATCACCCCGACGATGGCCAGCACCGCGCAGGCCTTGGCGGCGCTGTCGCGATTGCTGATGGCGTTGCCCAGGGCGATCAGGCCGAAATACAGGAACAGCAGGATCAGCATGGAGGTCAGGCGTGCGTCCCAGACCCACCACGAGCCCCAGGTCGGCTTGCCCCAGATGGCCCCGGTGACCAGCGCCACGGCGGTCATCCAGGCACCGATGGGCGCCGCGCATTGCAGGGCGACGTCGGCCAGTTTCATCTTCCACACCAGGCCCACCACCCCGCACACCGCCAGCATCACGTAGATCGACTGGGCCAGCATGGCGGCGGGAACGTGGATGTAGATGATGCGAAAGCTGTTGCCTTGCTGATAGTCCGGCGGCGCGAAGGCCAGGCCCCAAATGACGCCGACGGTGATCAGCAGCAACGCTGCGATGCTCAACCAGGGCAACAGCCTGCTGCTGATGCCGTAAAACCACTTGGGCGAGCCGAGCTTATGAAACCAGGTCCAGTTCATACTGTTTCCATCACGGGTGCCGCGCGTTGTCACGTACGGCCAGGGTCTTTACTGATCAAAATTTGATCAGACCTCATTATTCGCCGACGCTGATCTTCAGGCCAGCTGCTATTGCAAAAGGTGTCAGGGTTACTGCCAGGGCGGTCAGGCTACCAAGCCACAGCAGATAACCGGTCGCCGGCATGCCCTGCAAGGCCGCCTGCAAGGCGCCGCTGCCGAGAATCAATACCGGGATGTACAGGGGCAGGATCAGCAGCGCCAGCAACAGGCCGCCACGCTTGAGTCCTACCGTCAACGCCGCGCCCACCGCTCCCAGCAGGCTGAGCACCGGAGTGCCCAGCAACAGGGACAGCAACAGCACCGGCAGACAGGCTGTGGGCAGACCGAGCATCAATGCCAACAGGGGCGCAAGCAATACCAGTGCCAGGCCGGAAAAGGCCCAGTGTGCCAGTACCTTGGCCAGAACCAGAAGAGGCAGGGGGTGCGACGAAAGGACCCACTGTTCCAAGGATCCGTCCTCGAAATCACTGCGAAAAAGCCCGTCCAGCGAGAGCAAAACCGATAATAAGGCCGCTACCCAGACTAGCCCTGGAGACAAGGTTTGCAACAATTGTGTCTCAGGTCCCACCGCCAATGGGAACAGTGAGACGACAATCGCGAAAAATACCAGCGGGTTGGCCAGTTCGGCGGGACGGCGGAACAGCAGCCGGGATTCGCGGGCAACCAGCAGTCCGAAAACACTCATACGGCCCAATGCCCCAGATCGATGTCGCGATAGCCGGCCGGCATGCGGCTCAGTGTGTGGTGGGTGGTGAGGATCACCATGCCGCCACGTTCGCAATGGCCGGCCAGGTGTTCTTCCAGTTGCGCCACGCCCTGCTTGTCCAGGGCGGTGAAGGGTTCGTCGAGGACCCACAGCGGCGGGCTGTCCAGGTACAACCGGGCCAGCGCCACCCGGCGCTGCTGGCCGGCGGACAGGGTGTGACAGGGCACATCCTCGAAGCCGCGCAGGCCGACCGCCGCCAGGGCCTGCCAGATCGCCTCGCGCCCGGCGGGCTGATGCAGGGCGCAGAGCCAGCTGAGGTTTTCCTCGGGGGTCAGCAAGTCCTTGATCCCGGCCGCATGGCCGATCCACAGCAGGTTGCGCGCCAGCTCCGCGCGCTGGGCGTTGAGCGGCTGGCCATTGAGCAGCACCTGGCCACTGGTCGGCTGCATCAGCCCTGCCAGCAGGCGCAACAGGCTGGTCTTGCCGCTGCCGTTGGGGCCGCTGATCTGCAACATGTCGCCGCTGGCCAGACGCAGTTCGAGCTTTTCGAAGAGCAGCCGCAGGTCGCGCTCACAGGCAAGCGCTACGGCTTCTAGAAGAGGACTGGTCAAATGATCGCGGGCCTTTACGGTTCAAGTCGGCAGTGGAGCAGCCGTTAAAGAGATGCAGAATAAACGCATCGGCGGCCTGTTCCAGAGAGCTGCGTCAAACTTTTGCGATGTTTTCGCCACGCCCCCCGAAGACGGGCGGCATTATACATGCGATGCCCTACTCTCAAGAGGGCTTATTTCTCCACAGGTTGTGTCCAGATGACAGGCGAAATCACCCTTCCTCCGCTGCCACAGCTGACGCCGGGAACCGTGCGCGCGCTGCCGATCAGCGGTGAGCTGCTCAAATTGCTGCAGCCGCTGGAAGGCCTGATCGCCGCCGGCCAATCGGCCAAGGCCGAAGTGCTGTCGCTCAAGCAGGCGGACCAGACGTTCCAGCTGTTGCTCAAGCTGACCCTCGACAGCGGCCGGCAGACCACCGTCCAGGCCACCAGCAGCCAGCCGCTGCCCCTGGGCACCAGCCTGGCGGTGACCCAGCCGTCGGCCGGCAACCTGGCCATCACCGTGCAGCAGGCGATTGCCGCCAGCGTCGCCACCCTGACCCGTATCGACACCGCGCAGCTTCCAGTGGGCACCCTGCTGCAAGGCAAGGTGCTGACCACCCAGCTGCAACCCCAGGCAGCCGGACAACCGGCGGTCTACCGCTCGCTGGTGAGTCTGCTCAACACCGCCCTGAGCGGCAGCACCCTGAGCATCGACAGCCCGCAGCCCTTGCGCATCGGCAGCCTGCTGAGCGCCCTGGTGCAGGGCTCACAGAGCTTGAACTTCGTTCAGCTGAGCGGGCGCCAGGAGCAACTGGCGATCGCCCAGCAACTGGCCACCCAGCAAAGCCGCCAGGCCTCGCTGACCGGCCTGATCAATGCCTTGCAGAATCTGCCGCCGTCCGACAGTACCTCCAGCGAGCTGCGTGCCGCGGTGGACAAGCTGCTCGCCGGCCTGCCCGACCTGCAGCAACTGAGCAACCCCAAGGCGCTGGCCCAGGCCCTGGGCAACAGCGGCGCCTTCCTCGAATCGCGGCTGCTGGCCGGTGACAATCCGGCACTGGCCAGCGACCTGAAAGGCAACCTGCTACGGCTGATCGCCCAGATGACGCCGGGCCTGCCGAGCAGCACCAGTTTCAACGCGATCATTGCCGCCAACACCCTGGCCCAGGTGCTGCCGAGCTTTGTCCGCAGCGCCCTGGGCACCCTCGGCCAGGTCAGCGCCAGGCCCCAGCCGGGCGGTTTCCCCCTGCCCTCGCGGCTGCTGCAAAGCCTCGAAGAGGAAGGCGACCTGGAACATCTGCTGCGCCTGGCCGCGGCCGCTGTTTCGCGCTTGCAGAGCCATCAGCTGGCGAGCCTGGAACAGAGCGGCCTGACCGATGACGGCCGGCTGCTGACCACCTGGCAACTGGAAATCCCGATGCGCACGATGCAGGACGTCGTGCCCTTGCAGGTCAAGTTCCAGCGCGAAGACCCGGCGGAAAAACCGCCCGAGGAAAAACGCCAGGAACGCGAACCGAAGCAGCAGCTGTGGCGCGTCGAACTGGCGTTCGACCTCGAACCCCTGGGCCCGCTGCAGGTGCAGGCGCAATTGCTCAAGGGCCGCCTGTCCAGCCAGCTCTGGGCCGAGCGACCGTTTACCGCGAGCCTGATCGAAAGCCATCTGGGCAGCCTGCGTGAACGGCTGCTGGCGTCCGGCCTGGATGTCGGCGACCTGGACTGTCACCTCGGCACGCCGCCGCAAGGCCCGAAAACCCGACTGGAACAACGCTGGGTCGATGAAACCGCATGAATAATCCCAACCCGCCACGCCAGGCCATCGCCCTCAAGTACGACGGCCAGCACGCCCCCACGCTGACCGCCAAGGGCGACGACGAACTGGCCGAAGCCATCCTGAAAATCGCCCGCGACTATGAAGTGCCGATCTATGAGAACGCCGAACTGGTGAAACTGCTGGCGCGCATGGAACTGGGCGACAGCATTCCCGAGGAGTTGTATCGGACCATCGCCGAAATCATCGCCTTCGCCTGGAACCTCAAGGGCAAGTTCCCGGCCGGGCATGAGCCGCAGGAAGCGGCGCTGGAGAAGGATGTGACGCAAAGCGGGGATGATTACTGAAGGGGTGGGAGCTGCAAGCTTCAAGCTTGCAGCTTATAACTTGCAGCTTGAAGCTTGCTCTTACCCTTTGTGCAACTTGCTCATCAACTCGGCCTCGGCCTGGGTCAAGCCGCAGGACTGAGTGAGTTCGTCGACGCTGGCGCCCATGCCCACCAGGCGCGCGGCCTGGGCGAAGGACAGGCTCGACGGATCGCGCTGTTCCAGCTGGGCCAGCTTGTCCGGCAACGGGCCGACCACCGCGCGCAGCTCATGCAGGTCCTCGCCCATGCGCACCGTACCGTTCTGGTAATCGTCGACGCGCTTGGCCAGGTCCTTGATGCGCTGATCGCGCAGCGCATCGCCATGGGCCTGCTGGGCGGCGATCTGCCGCTGAGCGCGGATGTAGGCCAGGAACATCGCCAGCGTGCCTGCCCAAAAGAGGAACAGGACAATAACCGCAACCTCGAGAATCAATCAGATACTCTCCAGTTCCGACCACTCTTCTTCGCTCATCATCTTGTCCAGCTCAACCAGAATCAGCAGCTCGCCGTTCTTGTTGCACACGCCCTGGATGAACTTGGCCGACTCTTCGTTACCGACGTTCGGTGCGGTCTCGACTTCCGACTGACGCAGGTAAACCACTTCCGCCACGCTGTCGACCATGATCCCGACCACTTGCTTGTCGGCTTCGATGATCACGATGCGGGTGTTGTCGTTGACCTCGGTCGGCACCAGGCCGAAACGCTGGCGGGTGTCGATCACGGTCACCACGTTGCCGCGCAGGTTGATGATGCCCAGCACGTAGCTCGGGGCACCCGGCACCGGCGCGATCTCGGTGTAGCGCAGGACTTCCTGGACGCGCATCACGTTGATGCCGTAGGACTCGTTATCCAGCTTGAAGGTTACCCATTGCAGGATCGGATCTTCGGAACTCTGTGCAGACGACGACTTATTCATACCCCTGACCCCTCAAAAAACCGTTGGAAACGGTGTGTGTTCTGTGTGGCTGCACCGTCGGCGCAGCCTGTTGTTGGTCTATATCGGCTTCGGCGCCGGTTTGCTGATAGCCATGTGTTTCGCCCCGCCGCTGGCGATCAGCTCGGCCAGCTCGGAAACGTCCAGCAGCGCGCACATGTGCTCGATGACCGTACCCGCCAGCCATGGCCGCTGGCCACGGTGGCTGCGCCATTTGATTTCGTTCGGGTCCAGGCGCAACGAGCGGCTGACCTGATGCACCGCCAGCCCCCACTCGTAGCCCTGGACCGAGATCACGTATTGCAGGCCCTGGCGGAAGTCGTCGCGGTAGCGGTCGGGCATCACCCAGCGCGCGGTATCCAGCACCTTCAGGTTGCCGGCCTGGCTCGGCAGGATCCCGAGGAACCATTCCGGCTGGCCGAACAACGGCGTCAGTTCATGCCCCGCCAGAGAGTAAATCGACCCCAGGCAGACCAGCGGCACCGCCAGGGTCAACCCGGCGACATCGAACAGCAGGCACTCGAAGGGTTCCGCCGCCCAGCTCGGCCGGTCGTCACCCGCCACCGGGGGTGGTGTGCTGCTGGGTGGCCGATGCACCTCGACCACCGGCTCGACCAGGCCTTGCAGCAAGGGCGCAACGGTCGACAAGGTGGCCGGCAATGGCGCGGGCGCCTCCAGCATGGGGACGACCACGGATTCCTCGACCGGCGCTACCGGCGCGACTACAGCCGCGGCTGGCGGCGTACGCTGGACCCGGGCATCGCGAGCCTGTTCTTCGAGCACCGCGGCCTGGAACTCATCCAGGACTTCGCTCGACACCGCTACTGCTTCTACCGCTGCCTGAACCTGCGGCAGTGCTTCGGGAACCGCGAATTCTTCTTCGGTGGCGTCCTGCAGCAACGCGTCCAGGTAGGACTGCAGCGCCAGCTGCGGCCGGGACGTAACGTCGACAGGACGGTTCATGAGGATGCCCACGGATAAAACCCAGCACAGTGACCTGTAGGGTTTATCGGCCAGACCGGCAGCAGACTTGAATGCTCCGCCACGTCAGGCCACCTGCGGGACAAGTTGCTGGGCCAGCAAGTGCTTGAGCAAGGCGCGATAGGCCAGTACGCCACGGCTCTTGCCGTCGAACTGCGAAGGCGTCAGCCCGGCCCGGCTGGCATCGCGCAGGCGTGTGTCGACCGGGATGTAGCCCTGCCAGATCTCATCCGGGAACTTGTCGCGCAACACCCGCAAGGTGCCCAGGGACGCCTGGGTCCGGCGGTCGAACAGGGTCGGCACGATGCTGAACGGCAGCGCCTGTTTGCGCGAGCGGTTAATCATCGCCAAGGTATTGACCATGCGCTCCAGGCCCTTGACCGCCAGGTGCTCGGTCTGCACCGGGATCACCAGTTGCTGGCTCGCCGCCAAGGCATTGACCATCAGCACGCCGAGCAACGGCGGGCTGTCGATCACCGCATAGTCGAAATCCTGCCACAGCTGCGCCAGGCTCTTGGCGATCACCAGGCCCAGGCCGCTCTGCCCCGGCGACTGGCGCTCCAGGGTGGCGAGCGCGGTGCTCGATGGCAGCAGGGAAATACGTTCGTCGCTGGTCGACAGCAGCAACTGCCCGGGCAAGCCCTCGGGAACGCTGCCCTTGTGCAGGAACAGGTCGTAGTTACTGTGTTCCAGGCTGTCGGGGTCATAGCCGAAATAGCTGGTCATGGAGCCGTGGGGGTCGAGATCGACCACGACCACGCGCTTGCCCGCCTCGGCCAGCAACCCGGCTAAAGCGATGGAACTGGTGGTCTTACCGACGCCACCCTTTTGATTGGCAACTGCCCAGACTCTCATTCAGATTGTTCCTCCCGGCAGGCGCGGGCCGACCGAGAAATAGCACCCAGTTATAAAGCCGGTGACGGAGAATTGACGGCACTCTCGCGTCCCGGCGTCTTGACTGGCGTAGGTGCAGTTTGTGTGCCAGCCCGCTTCAATGCCGCATCCGGTGTTGCATGGGCGGTGCCGGTGCCTGTCAGGCTGCGGCGTACATCGAGATTGCGCGACACCACCAGCACCACCCGACGGTTGCGGGCACGGCCATCGGCCGTCGCGTTATTGGCTACCGGCTGGAACTCGCCGTAGCCGACCGACGCCAGGCGCTGCGGATTGACCCCCTGCATCGCCAGCATCCGCACGATGCTCGCCGAACGGGCCGACGACAGCTCCCAGTTGGTCGGGTACTGCGCAGTCTGGATCGGCTGGTTGTCGGTAAAACCCTCGACGTGAATCGGGTTGTCGAAGGGTTTGAGGATCGCCGCCACCTTGTCGATGATGTTGAACGCCAGGTCGCTGGGCATGGCATCGCCGCTGCCGAACAACAGGCTGGAGTTGAGTTCGATCTCGACCCACAGCTCATTGCCGCGCACGGTCATCTGGTTGGAGCTGATCAGGTCGCCAAAGGCTGCGCTGATATCGTCGGCGATGCTTTTCAGCGGGTCGCTGGCGCCGGCGATACCGGCATCGGTCTGCTCGCTGTCCTTGACCAGCGGCTTGGCCGGGGTCACGGTCTGGGGCCGCTCCTCACCGATGGGAATCGGCTTGAGGGCGCGGTCCGAGTCGGTGAACACACCGATCAGCGCTTCGGAAATGACCTTGTACTTGCCCTCGTTGATCGAGGAGATCGAGTACATGACCACGAAAAAGGCGAACAGCAAGGTGATGAAGTCCGCGTAGGACACCAGCCAGCGTTCATGGTTGACATGTTCTTCATGCCGGCGACGACGGGACATAGTCCATTACTCCCATCAATCCATGAAGCCTTGCAGCTTCAACTCAATGGAACGAGGGTTTTCACCTTCGGCAATCGACAGGATTCCTTCAAGCAACATTTCGCGATAACGCGACTGCCGCAAGGCTATGGACTTGAGCTTGGCGGCGATCGGCAACAACACCAGGTTGGCGCTGGCCACGCCGTAGATGGTCGCGACGAAGGCCACGGCGATACCGCTGCCCAGCTGCGACGGGTCGGCCAGGTTGCCCATGACATGGATCAGGCCCATGACCGCACCGATGATGCCGATGGTCGGCGCGTAGCCGCCCATACTTTCGAAGACTTTGGCCGCTTCGATGTCACGGCTTTCCTGGGTGTAGAAATCCACTTCCAGGATGCTGCGGATGGATTCCGGCTCGGCGCCGTCCACCAGCAGTTGCAGGCCCTTGCGCGAGTAGGTGTCGGGCTCGGCATCCGCCACGCCTTCCAGGCCCAGCAGGCCTTCCTTGCGGGCGATCAGGCTCCAGTTGACGACGCGATCGATGCCGCCAGGCAGGTCGACCCGCGGCGGGAACAGGATCCAGCCAAGGATCTGCATGGCCCGCTTGAAGGCGCTCAGCGGCGACTGCAGCAACGCCGCACCGATGGTCCCGCCCAGCACGATCAGCGCCGCCGGACCATTGGCCAGGGCCGACAGATGACCGCCTTCCAGGTAGTTGCCACCGATGATGGCGACGAACGCCATGATGATCCCGATGAGGCTTAGCACATCCATCAGAGACAGGCCTCGACCAGGTGCTTGCCGATGTCGTCCAGGCCGTACACCGCATCCGCCAGCTCCGCCTTGACGATCGCCATCGGCATCCCGTAGATCACGCAGCTCGCTTCATCCTGGGCCCAGACCGCGCTGCCGCCCTGCTTGAGCAGGCGCGCGCCTTCGCGACCGTCGGCGCCCATGCCGGTGAGCACCACCGCCAGAACTTTGTCACCGTAGGACTTGGCCGCCGAACCGAAGGTGATGTCCACGCACGGCTTGTAGTTCAGACGCTCGTCGCCAGGGAGGATTTTCACCGCGCCACGGCCGTCGACCATCATCTGCTTGCCACCCGGTGCCAGCAGCGCCAGGCCCGGACGCAGGATGTCGCCATCCTCGGCTTCCTTGACACTGATCCGGCAGAGCTTGTCCAGGCGCTCGGCGAACGCCTTGGTGAAGGCCGCCGGCATGTGCTGGATCAGCACGATCGGCGCCGGGAAGTTGGCCGGCAACTGGGTCAGCACCCGCTGCAGGGCCACCGGGCCACCGGTGGAAGTACCGATGGCCACCAGCTTGTAGGCCTTGCGCTTGGGGGCCGCCGACGAGCCAGTGGCTGCCGCGCGGGCAGGAACCGGCGCCGGAGCCGGACGCGCCGGGGCCGTGCCGCTGAAACTGCTGGAGCTCGATGGAGCAGGCGCAGGTGCCGCCGCCGGTTGTGGCGCCGGCGCGCTGTAGCTGCTGAAACGACGGTTACTGCGCGAGATGCTGTGGACCTTCTCGCACAGCAGTTGCTTGACCTTCTCGGGATTGCGCGAGATGTCTTCGAAGTTCTTCGGCAGGAAATCCACCGCACCGGCATCCAGCGCATCCAGGGTCACCCGGGCGCCTTCATGGGTCAGCGAGGAGAACATCAATACCGGCGTCGGGCAGCGCTGCATGATGTGCCGCACCGCCGTGATGCCATCCATCATCGGCATCTCGTAGTCCATGGTGATCACGTCCGGCTTGAGCGCCAGAGCCTGATCGATCGCCTCTTTACCGTTGGTCGCGGTACCGACGACCTGGATATTGATATCCGCTGAAAGAATTTCCGAGACGCGGCGGCGGAAAAAACCCGAATCATCCACCACCAGGACCTTGACTGCCATAAACACTCCGTTAGGCGGGGCAAGGCAAATGGCCCCGCCCCTCCGGTATTCAAATACGCCGTGCGGCGTAACGCTTGAGCATGCTCGGAACATCGAGAATCAGGGCGATGCGGCCGTCACCGGTGATGGTGGCGCCAGACATGCCCGGAGTTCCCTGGAGCATCTTGCCCAATGGCTTGATGACGACTTCTTCCTGGCCGACCAGTTGATCGACGACGAAGCCGATCCGCTGGGTGCCGACCGAAAGGATCACCACGTGGCCTTCGCGCTGCTCTTCGTGAGCCGCGGAACTGACCAGCCAGCGCTTGAGGTAGAACAGTGGCAGCGCCTTGTCGCGAACGATCACCACCTCCTGGCCGTCGACCACGTTGGTGCGCGACAGGTCCAGGTGGAAGATTTCGTTGACGTTGACCAGCGGGAAGGCGAAAGCCTGGTTGCCCAGCATCACCATCAGGGTCGGCATGATCGCCAGGGTCAGCGGCACCTTGATGACGATCTTCGAGCCCTGGCCCTTGGTCGAGTAGATGTTGATCGAACCGTTGAGCTGGGAAATCTTGGTCTTCACCACGTCCATGCCCACACCGCGGCCGGACACATCGGAGATCTCGGTCTTGGTCGAGAAGCCCGGGGCGAAGATCAGGTTGTAGCACTCGGTGTCGCTCAGGCGATCGGCGGCATCCTTGTCCATCACCCCACGCTTGACCGCAATGGCGCGCAGGACGTTCGGGTCCATGCCTTTGCCGTCATCGGAGATCGACAGCAGGATGTGGTCGCCTTCCTGCTCGGCCGCCAGCACCACCTTGCCGCCACGGGACTTGCCCGCCTCCTCGCGCTCTTCCGGCGACTCGATACCGTGGTCGACGGCGTTGCGCACCAAGTGCACCAGCGGGTCGGCCAGGGCCTCGACGAGGTTCTTGTCGAGGTCGGTCTCTTCGCCGACCAGCTCCAGGTTGATCTCTTTCTTGAGCTGGCGGGCCAGGTCGCGAACCAGGCGCGGGAAGCGCCCGAAGACCTTCTTGATCGGCTGCATCCGGGTCTTCATCACCGCGGTCTGCAAGTCGGCCGTGACCACGTCGAGGTTCGACACGGCCTTGGACATGGCTTCGTCGCCGCTGTTGAGCCCCAGGCGCACCAGGCGGTTACGCACCAGCACCAGCTCGCCGACCATGTTCATGATTTCGTCCAGCCGCGCGGTATCGACCCGCACCGTGGTTTCGGCTTCGCTGACCGGCTTTTCCGCCGGGGCGGCTGCCGGAGCACGAGCAGGTGCCGGAGCAGCGGCGGCTGCCGGTTTCGGTGCTTCGACCTTGGCTTCGGCTTTCTTCACTGCCGGCTTGGCGACAGCGGCAGGCGCCGAAGCCGTGACCGCCGTTGCGCTCCCCTTGGTCGCGGCGGCAGCCGCTACTTCAGAGAACTTGCCCTTGCCATGCAGCTCGTCGAGCAGGGATTCGAATTCCTGGTCGGTGATCAGGTCGCTACCGGCGGCGGCCGCACTCGGTGCAGCCGGCGGTACCGCCGCGGCCACTGCGGAATCCAGCGCCTCTACCGCAAAGTTGCCTTTGCCGTGCAACTGATCCAGCAGTGCTTCGAATTCGTCATCGGTGATTTCGTCGCTGGCCGCGGCTTTTTCCGCAGCGGGCGCCGTGGCCGAAGGTGCCACCGCATCCGGTGCGAACTGGCCCTTGCCATGCAATTGGTCGAGCAGCGACTCGAACTCGGCGTCGGTAATTTCGTCGCTGGCTGCTTCGCCACCGGCTGCGGGTGCAGCAGGGGCAACAGCGGCCGGGGCTTCGGCCTCGGCCTTGGCGGCATTGAGCGAATCGAGCAGCTGCTCGAACTCGCTGTCGGTGATATCGCCGGACTCGCTTTCGGCCGATTCGGCAACCGGCTCAACAACTGTCTCAACCTCGGCCACCGGCGCGGCGACCTCCTCGGCTCCGGCAGGCTCGGCCAGGCGGGCCAGGGCCGCCAGCAGTTCCGGAGTGGCGGCGGTGATCTCGGTACGCTCGCGCACCTGGCCAAACATGCCGTTCACCGCGTCCAGCGCTTCGAGCACCACGTCCATCAGTTCCGCGTCGACGCGACGCTCACCCTTGCGCAGGATGTCGAACACGTTCTCGGCGATGTGGCAGCACTCCACCAGCTCGTTGAGCTGGAGGAAGCCGGCGCCCCCTTTTACAGTGTGAAAACCGCGAAAAATTGCGTTGAGCAGATCCGCATCGTCCGGCCGGCTTTCCAGCTCGACCAGTTGTTCGGACAGTTGCTCTAGAATCTCGCCGGCCTCAACCAGAAAATCCTGAAGGATTTCTTCATCGGCGCCGAAGCTCATGTATGGGTGCTCCTACTAGGTCGTGATGACGGTTAATGACGGATCGCGTTGGAACTGTGAGCGTGCCAGGCAAGGCGCGAGACGCTGGCAAGGGTCGTTTCCTTGCCG
>NZ_JAQZAA010000014.1:0-302 GCF_028640875.1 Pseudomonas sp. SBT1-2
GGTCGGCAGCGATGATGCTGTCCTGGCTGTTGACCTGACCGCCGTTCTTGACGTCCAGGACGCCGTTGCCGGCGCCGCCGACGATCAGGGGCTTGTCGGTGGACAGCGTACCGTTGTCGACGCTGACCTTACCGCTTGAGCCTTTTTGCGCAGCGATCACGGTGTTGCCAGCGGTCTGCACCTTGGCGCCGTTGGTCAGCGACAGCGAGCCATTGCCCGACTGGCCCACGATCATGTCGCCCAAGGTCTTCCAGAGGCTGCCCGCGCCATCGAGGCTGGCGGTGCCAGTGGAGCCCAGGTCG
>NZ_JAQZAA010000015.1:0-204 GCF_028640875.1 Pseudomonas sp. SBT1-2
GCCCGCTGGATGGTCCAGCGGTTGCAGCAGGGTAAAGCTATAGGCGCCCGCGGCGCTGAGGCTGAAGGTAAACACATCGACCGCGCCGGCCTTGGCGGTCAGGGTGTCGCCGGCAACGCTATACACCAGCGCCACGCCGCCCGAGCTCAGCGCTGGCAAGCCGCTGGTGTCGCTCGACAGGGAGTAAGTCAGCGGTACATCGGC
>NZ_JAQZAA010000016.1:0-212 GCF_028640875.1 Pseudomonas sp. SBT1-2
CCCACTTCCGGCGCAGTCGAAACGGAAAACTCCTTGAGATTCAACGAGTTACACGGTTTTCGACAGCGGTTACGCTTCAGTTCATCGAAGTCCGAAGGAGTTGGTAGGGTGTCTTGTTTTCGCCTTATTAACGGTTCGATCTTCTCGGTCGAAAGCGGAGAAAAAGAGGTGTTGACAGCAGCGTGTAACGCTGTAGAATTCGCCTCCCGCTG
>NZ_JAQZAA010000017.1:0-16693 GCF_028640875.1 Pseudomonas sp. SBT1-2
CTATCGCGGGCAAGCTCCGCTCCTACGGAAGGCGCAATAAAAAGACCCCGCCTGGCTTGGCCAGGCGGGGTCTTTTTATTTGCAGCGCTTAAGGGCGCTTGCGATTGCTGATCAGGGTGCCGACACCGGTATCGGTGAAGATCTCCAGCAGAATCGCATTGGGTACGCGGCCGTCGATGATCAACGAGCTGCCCACGCCACCCTGTACTGCTTCCAACGCACAGCGAATCTTCGGCAGCATGCCGCCGTAGATGGTGCCGTCTTCGATCAGGGCATCGACCTGCTGGGTGGTCAGGCCGGTCAGGACCTTGCCCGACTTGTCCATCAGGCCAGCGATATTGGTCAGCAGCATCAGCTTCTCGGCTTTCAGCGCCTCGGCCACCTTGCCGGCTACCAGGTCAGCGTTGATGTTGTACGACTCGCCGTTGGCGCCGACGCCGATCGGCGCGATCACCGGGATGAAATCACCTTTGACCAGCAGGTTCAGCAGGTCGGTGTTGATGCCGACCACTTCGCCCACGTGGCCGATGTCGATGATTTCCGGGGTGGTCATTTCCGGCGTCTTGCGGGTGACAGTAAGTTTCTTCGCGCGAATCAGCTCCGCGTCCTTGCCGGTCAGGCCGATGGCGCTGCCGCCATGACGGTTGATGAGGTTGACGATGTCCTTGTTCACCTGGCCGCCGAGGACCATCTCCACCACGTCCATGGTCGCCGCGTCGGTGACGCGCATGCCATCGATGAAGTGGCTTTCGATGGACAGGCGCTTGAGCAGGTCACCGATTTGCGGGCCGCCGCCGTGCACCACCACCGGGTTGATCCCGACGGCCTTCATCAGCACGATGTCGCGGGCGAAGCCGGTCTTCAGCTCCTCGCTTTCCATCGCGTTGCCGCCGTATTTGATCACCAGGGTCTTGCCGACATAGCGGCGAATATAAGGCAGCGCTTCGGACAGGACCTTGGCGGTATTGGCGGCGGCATCGCGTTCGAGGGTCATTCAGGGCTCCGGCACTTCAATAAAGGCGCTTGAAGAAAATCAAAACGGTAGTTGGAGGTCAGGTGCAACACGTTTCAGCTGGGTGTGGAACACATCCTTGATGCGCTGCAGTTCGGCTTCGTCATCGGCTTCGAAGCGCAGTACCAGCACCGGCGTGGTGTTGGAGGCGCGAACCAGGCCCCAGCCTTTGGGGTAGTCGACTCGTACGCCGTCGATGGTGGTCAGGTCGGCGCCTTCGCCCCACTGCGCGTCGTGCAGCGCATCAATGATGCTGAATTTGCTCTCTTCGGTCACATGGATATTGATTTCCGGCGTAGAAATATCGTTCGGGAAGGTGGCAAACAGCTCTTCCGCGTTGGATTTTTCCTTGCTGAGGATCTCCAGCAGCCGCGCGGCGCTGTAGATACCGTCGTCGAAACCGAACCAGCGTTCCTTGAAGAAGACATGCCCGCTCATTTCACCGGCCAGCAACGCGCCGGTCTGCTTCATTTTCTTTTTGATCAACGAGTGGCCGGTCTTCCACATGAGTGGGCGACCGCCGTATTCCTTGATCAGCGGGATCAGGCGGCGGGTGCATTTGACGTCGAAGATGATCTCCGCGTCCGGGTTGCGGGCTACCACGTCCTTGGCGAACAGCATCAACAGGCGGTCGGGGAAGACGATGCTGCCGGTGTTGGTCACGACGCCGACGCGGTCGCCGTCGCCGTCGAAGGCCAGGCCGATATCGGCATTGGTCTCTGCTACCTTGGCGATCAGGTCTTCCAGGTTCTCCGGCTTGCCCGGATCCGGGTGATGGTTGGGGAAGTTGCCGTCCACTTCGCAGAACAGCGGGATGACTTCGCAGTTCAGGGCTTCGATCAACTGAGGCGCGATGACGCCGGCAGCACCGTTACCGCAGTCGACCACGACTTTCAGGCGGCGGGCGAGTTTGATGTCTTGAACGATTTCAGTGTTGTAGCGATCGAGGATATCGACCTTGGTGATGCTGCCCTGGCCGCTGCTCAGGTTGTTGGTCTTGAGGCGATCGTGCAGGGCCTGGATCTGCTCGTTGGCCAGGGTATCGCCAGCGATGACGATCTTGAAGCCGTTGTAGTTCGACGGGTTGTGGCTGCCGGTCAGCATCACCCCGGATTTGCCAGCCAGTACATTGGCCGCGTAATACAGCGCCGGTGTCGGTACCAGGCCGACATCGCTGACGTGGCAACCACTGTCGTGCAGGCCCTGGATCAGTTGCTCCACCAGCTCGGGGCCGGACAGGCGACCGTCACGGCCTACGCAAACGTTGGGTTCGCCCTGGGCCAGGCTCTCGGAGCCAATGGCGCGACCGATCCAGTAGGCGGTTTCTGCGTTCAGGGTTTCCGGAACGGTTCCGCGAATGTCGTAGGCGCGAAAGATGCTTTCAGGGAACTTGGGTACGACTTGGGCTGCATTGCTCATCACTGGGGGTGCTCCGTCTAAAAGGGGGCAGGACAGGCCGGAATACTGACCGGAAGGCTCAAACTGAAGGGTATGACGGCGTTTTTGCCCTTGGGTTCATGGTGCAAAAATGCCATCTGATGAGCGTCAGCTCTTTTTCGACCACCTTCAGCCTTGATTCCGGGCGGCTCAGTCTCTGAGTAAAGCAGCAGAATTTTAGTGTTGAAACACAACCCACCAATCTCAGGCCGAGCTGTTGGCTCGGCCCGTTTTTTTGCTCAATGGCTGCCGGAGTGACCGAAACCGCCGGCGCCACGCTGGCTTTCGTCGAAGGCTTCGACCACTTCGAAGTGCGCCTGGACCACAGGTACCAGCACCAGCTGGGCAATGCGTTCGCCCACTGCGATGTTGAACGCGGTCTGGCCACGGTTCCAGCAGGAGACCATGAGTTCACCCTGGTAATCGGAGTCGATCAGGCCGACCAGGTTGCCCAGGACGATGCCGTGCTTGTGGCCCAGGCCGGAGCGCGGCAGGATCAGCGCGGCGAGGCCAGGGTCGCCGATGTAGACGGACAGGCCGGTAGGAATCAGCAGGGTCTGGCCCGGTTCCAGGATAGTGTCCTGCTTGAGCATGGCGCGCAGGTCGAGGCCGGCGGAGCCTGGCGTGGCGTACTGCGGCAGAGGGAATTCGTTGCCGATGCGTGGGTCGAGGATCTTGGCTTGTAAAGCGTGCATGCGAGTTAAACCTGGTTCAGCCGTTCGGCGATGAAAGAGATCAGTTGGCGGGCAATCTTGCCCTTGCTGGTCTGGGCGAAGAGAGTTGCGTGCAACTCCCGGTCAATCACGCTGCAGGCGTTTTCCTCACTGTTGAAGCCAATGCTCGGGTTGGCCACGTCGTTAGCGACGATCAGGTCGAGGTTCTTGTCTTTGAGTTTGCGCGCAGCGTAGTCGAGCAAGTGTTCGGTTTCAGCGGCGAAGCCGACGCTGAACGGGCGGTCGGGGCGGGTGGCGATGGTGGCCAGGATGTCCGGGTTGCGCACCATCTGCAGCAGCAGGCCGTCGCCGTTCGTAGGGTCTTTCTTCAATTTCTGTGGGGCGACGACTTCCGGGCGGTAGTCCGCGACCGCGGCCGAGGCGATGAACAGGTCGCAGGGGATGGCGGCTTCACAGGCGGCGAGCATATCGCGGGCGCTGACCACGTCGATGCGGGTCACGCGATCCGGGGTCGGCAGGTGCACCGGACCGGTGATCAGGGTCACCCGGGCGCCGGCTTCGACCGCGGCTTCGGCCAGGGCAAAACCCATTTTCCCGGAGCTGTGGTTGGTGATGTAGCGCACCGGGTCGATGTTTTCCTGGGTCGGGCCGGCGGTAATCAGCACGTGTTTGCCGGTCAGCGCCAGGTGCTGGAAGCAGTCGGCGGCGCACAGTGCCAGATCGTTGGCTTCGAGCATGCGGCCCAGACCGACGTCGCCGCAGGCCTGGCTGCCGGACGCCGGACCGAAGACCTTCAGGCCACGGCTTTGCAGCAGCTGGGTATTGGCCTGGGTGGCCGGGTCACGCCACATGGCCTGGTTCATGGCCGGGGCGATGGCGACAGTGGCATCGGTGGCCAGGACCAGGGTGGTCAGCAGGTCGTCGGCGATGCCTTGGGCCAGACGGGCGATCAGGTCGGCCGTGGCCGGGGCGATCAGCACCAGGTCGGCCCATTTGGCCAGTTCGATATGACCCATGGCGGCTTCGGCCGCGGGGTCGAGCAGGTCCAGGTGGACCGGGTGCCCGGACAGGGCCTGCATGGTCAGCGGGGTGATGAATTCACTGCCGCCACGGGTCATGACCACACGCACTTCCGCGCCATGGTCGAGGAGTCGGCGAACCAGCTCGGCGCTCTTATAGGCAGCGATGCCGCCGCCGACGCCGAGAACGATGCGTTTCCGATACAGCCGCTGCATAGGCCTGCCTTTCAGTTCAATGATTGCTGCGTGTAACACCCCCTCCCCAGGGGAAATTCCACGCAAAAAGATGGGCTAAGATAGCACAGCGACCGCTATGGAACAGCGGCGCCCACACACATGGAGGTGCTATGAGCATTCGCGACTGGCCTGCGGCGGAGCGCCCGCGGGAGAAGCTTCTCGAGCAGGGCGCGCTGGCCCTTTCCGACGCCGAATTGCTGGCGATCTTCCTGCGCACCGGGGTCGCTGGAAAAAGCGCGGTCGACCTGGCGCGACACCTGTTGCATCAGTTCGGCAGCCTGCGTGGCCTGCTCGAGGCGGACCAATTGACCTTCAGCCGGCAACTGGGTCTGGGCCCGGCCAAGTTCGCGCAATTGCAGGCGGTGCTGGAAATGGCGCGGCGGCATCTGGCGGAAAAGCTCAGTCGCAATTCGGTGCTGGAAAGCCCGGTGGCGGTCCGCGACTACCTCAAGGCGATGTTGCGGCATGAGCCGCATGAGGTCTTCGGTTGCCTGTTTCTCGACTCCAAGCACCGGGTGCTGGCGTTCGAAGCGCTGTTCCAGGGCTCCATCAACACCACCAGCGTCTATCCGCGGCAGGTGGTCAAGCGTGCCCTGGCGCACAACGCGGCAGCCCTGATCCTGTGTCACAACCATCCTTCGGGCGTTTCCGAGCCGAGCCAGGCGGATCGGGTGCTGACCCGCAGGCTCATGGAGGCGCTGGACCTGGTGGATGTGCGCGTACTCGACCATTTCATCGTCGGCGAGGGCGAGCCGCTGTCGATGGCCGAGTACGGATGGATGTAGCCATCGGTCAGGGCTTGAGGCTGACCTTCGAGTAATCCTGGCGCCCGAATGGGCTGGCCTGATACCCATGGACATCCTTGCGCGTCAGGGCGAAGGCGGTCGGATGGGCCAGCGGCAGCCACAGGGCCTGCTGCTGGATCTGGGTTTGCGCCTGCTGATAAAGCTTGCTGCGCACGCCCTGCTCGGTGGTGGTCTTGCCAGCGGTGATCAGCTTGTCCAGGCCCGGGTCGCAGTAGCGGGCGAAGTTGGTCCCGGACTTCACTGCCGCGCAGGTGAACTGCGGGGTGAGGAAGTTATCCGGGTCGCCGTTGTCGCCGGCCCAGCCCATGAACAGCAGGTCGTGTTCGCCGGCCTTGGCCCGACGAATCAGTTCGCCCCATTCGATTACGCGGATCTCCGCCTGGATCCCGACTTCCGCCAGGTCTGCTTGCAGCTGTTGCGCGCCCAGGCTCGGGTTGGGGTTCAGCAGGCTGCCGGAAGGGCGGGTCCAGATTGTGGTCTGGAAGCCGTCCTTCAGGCCGGCCTTGGCCAGCAGCTGGCGCGCTTTCGCCGGGTCGTGGGCGTAGCCCGGCAACTCCTTGGCGTAGCTCCAGGTGTTGGGCGGGAAGGGGCCGTTGGCGGGTTCCGCGGTGTTTTCGAAGACCGCTTTCAGGTAGTTGGCCTTGTCAAAGGCGAGGTTGATGGCCTGGCGCACTTCAGGTTTGTCCAGCGGTGGGTGCTGGCTGTTGATAGCAACGAACGCGGTCATGAAAGCCGCGGTTTTCTCGACTTTGAGCGCAGGCTCTTCAAGTGCGGCGGTCACGTCCAGCGGCTTGGGCGACAGGGCGATCTGGCATTCGTTGCGGCGCAGTTTCTGCAGGCGCACGTTGGCGTCCGGGGTGATGGCGAAGATCAGCGAGTCCACCGCCGGCTTGCCGGCAAAGTAGTCGGGGTTGGCCTTGTAGCGGATCGAGGCGTCTTTCTGGAAGCGGCCGAAAACGAAGGGCCCGGTGCCGATCGGCTGGCTGTTGAGCTTGTCCTGGGTACCGGCCTTGAGCAACTGGTCGGCGTATTCGGCGGAGTAGATCGACGCAAACCCCATGCTCAGGGTGGCGAGGAAGGTCGAATCGGCGTGGTCGAGGGTAAAGCGCAGGGTCAGCGGATCCAGGGCGTCGATCTTCTTGATCAGCGCCGGCAGTTGCAGCGACTGGGCATGGGGATAGCCGCTCTGCGCCACTTTATGCCAGGGGTTGGCCGGGTCGAGCATGCGGTCGAAGCTGAACTTCACGTCTTCGGCAGTCAGCTCGCGGCTTGGGTTGAAGTACGCGGTGCGGTGAAACTTCACTCTCGGGTGCAGCTTGAACACATAGGTCAGGCCGTCAGCCGAGACTTCCCAGCTGTCGGCCAGGCTCGGCACCACCTTGCCGCTGCTGGCGTCGAACTCCACCAGACGATTCATCAGCACATCGGCCGAGGCGTTGGTGGTGGTCAGCGAGTTGTACTGCACTACGTCGAAACCTTCCGGGCTGGCCTCGGTGCACACGCTTAACGCGGCGGCGTGGGCCAGCGGGCTCAGAAGAAGAGGGGCGAACAGGAGCGGGAGGGCAGCGAGGCGCATGTTTGGCTTCCTTTGCAGATCGAAGGCCCATCTGCGAGTGCAGTCTGGAAAAGGCCTACCCTAGTGGCCTCGCTGGAAAATGACTATCCCCTTTTTGGGCCTGCGGACCGGAAAGGTTTGCATTTATTACTGCGCCAAGCCTCTCTGCGGCCGGCTGCCATGGTCACATTAGGCATAAATTGACAGAGTTTTTTCCATATATTGACCTGGAGTGACCGGCGCAGCGGCGGTTCATGCTGGTTTTGCCGTTTGTTTCGGCCACGGAAAATTTATTCTGCGACGAGCGGTCAGCCATGGCCCCAGCCCTTGGTGCAGGCATCCGGAGCAAGAAAACAGGGAGTTTTCGAAATCCAAAGCACACCGGCTGTTGTTGCTACGGGGTCTTTCTGGTATAAAGCAGCGCTCTTTTCTAGGGGCCCGGTTCCTTCGCTTGTAGGTGTAGCCGGTAAGACCCTAAAGAAACGCGGCGCCTGGCGCCAAATGACTGAGAGATTAAGCGGCCAACCCATGCCGGGTTGGGCATGTGGTTTTAGAGGGCTGAGGCATGTCGAGAGTCTGTCAAGTTACCGGTAAGGGTCCGGTGACTGGGAATAACATTTCCCACGCAAACAACAAAACCCGTCGTCGTTTCCTGCCGAACCTGCAGCATCACCGCTTCTGGGTTGAGTCCGAGAAACGTTTTGTGCGTCTGCGCGTATCTGCCAAGGGCATGCGTATCATCGACAAGCGTGGCATTGATGTCGTGCTGGCCGAACTTCGTCGCGATGGCAAGGTTTAAGGGAGCTAATCATGCGTGAATTGATTCGTTTGATTTCGAGCGCCGGTACTGGTCACTTCTACACTACCGACAAGAACAAGCGCACTACTCCGGACAAAATCGAGATCAAGAAATATGATCCGGTTGTTCGTAAGCACGTGATCTACAAGGAAGGCAAAATCAAGTAATTGATTTTTCTTCTGACAAAAAAACCCGCCTTCAAGCGGGTTTTTTTGTGCCTGCGATTCAGGCTTTCGGTTCGAAGATCACATAGATCTTGCGGCACGGCTCCAGCACCTCCCAGGTGCCGCGGAAACCGGCGGGAATGACGAAACGGTCACCGGCGCGCAAGGTCTTGGCATTGCCCTCGCCATCACGCAGGACCGAAACCCCCTGCACGATCTCGCAATACTCATGCTCGGTGTAGTTCACCGTCCACTGGC
Organism: Pseudomonas sp. SBT1-2; assembly: GCF_028640875.1. NCBI lineage: Bacteria > Pseudomonadati > Pseudomonadota > Gammaproteobacteria > Pseudomonadales > Pseudomonadaceae > Pseudomonas > Pseudomonas sp. SBT1-2. The sequence continues at coordinate 7,962 of NZ_JAQZAA010000017.1, forward strand.
CGACCTCGCCTTCCCACACTCCGGCGTTCATCTGGCCGCACGGGCTGTTGTAGTGGTTGAACACGGTTTGCTCGGGGTCGCCCTTGAGGACTTTTTCCTGGGCGGGGCGATACCGCTCGGCCGCAGTGTTGGCCTGATTGAAGTCGACGATGTCCTGGATGCTCATGCTGGTATTCCCCCCTGGTTGTGCTGCGAGTGGCTGGAAAGCCCAAAGTCTATGTTTATTAAAATGAACATAGCAATGGCGTTTGCCCGGCCTCTGTCAAATATATTGAAACTTCGGGTGCCGCTGGTTTAGGGTGGCGAATGCCATGGGCCGAAGCAGGCTGGCCGGGCAGAATTCCTGAAGGTGCCGGCATCGATCGCGTGGCGCCTGTATCCAACAAGAGGAGGACACTCGCATGACCACCCTGACTCGAGCCGACTGGGAACAACGCGCCCGCGAACTGAAAATCGAAGGCCGCGCCTACATCAATGGCGAATACACCGCCGCCGTTTCCAACGAAACCTTCGAATGCATCAGTCCGGTCGATGGCCGTCTGCTGGCCAGTATTGCCAGCTGTGACGCCGCCGACGCGCAACGTGCCGTGGAAAACGCCCGTGCCACCTTCAACTCCGGCGTCTGGTCGCGCCTGGCGCCGGCCAAGCGCAAGGCCACCATGATTCGTTTTGCCGGCCTGCTGAAGCAGCACGCCGAAGAACTGGCCCTGCTCGAAACCCTGGACATGGGCAAGCCGATCAGTGACTCCCTGGGTATCGACGTTCCGGGCGCGGCGCAAGCGCTGAGCTGGAGCGGCGAAGCCATCGACAAGATCTACGACGAAGTCGCCGCCACGCCCCACAATCAACTGGGCCTGGTGACTCGCGAACCGGTGGGCGTAGTCGGCGCCATCGTGCCGTGGAACTTCCCGCTGATGATGGCCTGCTGGAAACTCGGTCCGGCGCTGTCCACCGGTAACTCGGTGATCCTCAAGCCGTCGGAAAAATCGCCGCTGACCGCTATCCGTATCGCTGCGCTGGCTGTCGAGGCCGGGATTCCGGCTGGCGTGCTCAACGTGCTGCCAGGTTATGGCCACACCGTGGGCAAGGCCCTGGCCCTGCACATGGACGTCGATACCCTGGTGTTCACCGGTTCGACCAAGATCGCCAAGCAGCTGATGGTCTACTCCGGCGAGTCGAACATGAAGCGCGTCTGGCTGGAAGCGGGCGGCAAGAGCCCGAACATCGTGTTCGCCGATGCTCCGGACCTGCAGGCCGCGGCCGAATCCGCGGCCAGCGCGATTGCCTTCAACCAGGGCGAAGTCTGCACCGCCGGTTCGCGCCTGCTGGTGGAGCGTTCGATCAAGGATAAATTCCTGCCGCTGGTGATCGAGGCCCTCAAGGCCTGGAAACCGGGCAACCCGCTGGACCCGGCCACCAACGTCGGTGCGCTGGTGGATACCCAGCAGATGAACACCGTGCTGTCGTACATCGAGTCTGGCCATGCCGACGGCGCCAAGCTGGTGGTGGGCGGCAAGCGCACCCTGCAGGAAACCGGCGGGACCTATGTCGAGCCGACCATCTTCGACGGCGTCAGCAACGCGATGAAGATCGCCCAGGAAGAAATCTTCGGCCCGGTGCTTTCGGTCATCGCCTTCGACACGGTAGAAGAAGCCATCCAGATCGCCAACGACACGCCGTATGGCCTGGCCGCGGCGGTATGGACGGCCAATATCTCCAAGGCCCACCTGACCGCCAAGGCGTTGCGTGCCGGCAGTGTCTGGGTCAACCAGTACGACGGCGGCGACATGACTGCGCCATTCGGTGGCTTCAAGCAGTCGGGCAACGGCCGCGACAAGTCGCTGCACGCGTTCGACAAGTACACCGAACTGAAGGCGACCTGGATCAAGCTGTAATTCAAGGGGCGCGGATCTCGGGCATCTGAACAGACGCCACCCCGCGCACCGTTAGCCGATCCATATCGCAGCCGGACTTTCCGCCAGGGAGGTCCGGCTGCGTTGTCTCTGTCATGAAAAAAAACCATCCACAGGAGCGTGGAAATGCGCTGGGCAACTTATTTCGCCGTTTTGGCGGCTGTCCTGAGTGTGGGCCTGGCCCTGGGCGTGAGCATGCCGCTGGTGTCGTTTCGCCTGGAGAGCTGGGGATATGGGCCCTTTGCAATCGGGGTGATGGCCTCGATGCCGGCGATTGGCGTCTTGCTCGGGGCGAAGGTGTCCAGCCGCCTGGCGGCGCGCTTTGGCACGGCGGGGCTGATGCGCCTGTGCCTGTGGGGCGGGGCGATCTCCATTGGCCTGCTGGCGCTGTTGCCGAGTTATCCCCTATGGCTGGTGCTGCGGCTGATGATTGGCGTGGTGCTGACCATTGTCTTCATCCTTGGCGAAAGCTGGATCAACCAATTGGTGGGGGAGCGGTGGCGCGGTCGCCTGGTGGCGCTGTATGGCAGCAGCTATGCCCTGAGCCAGTTGGCCGGCCCGCTGCTGCTGGGGGCCTTGGGCACCGAGCATGACTACGGTTTCTGGGTGGGCGTCGTGCTGCTGGTGGTGTCGCCCTTGCTGCTGATGGGCCGCAGCGGCGCGCCGAGCAGCGAGTCCTGCAGCGTGACCTTCGGTGACCTATGGCGGTTCTGCCGTGGCCTGCCGGCTATTGGCTGGGCGGTGGCGCTGTTCGCCGCGTTTGAAGCGATGATCCTGACCCTGCTGCCGGTCTACTGCCTACGCCAGGGGTTTACCGAGGAAATCGCCCTGGCAATGGTCAGCACCGTGGTGGTGGGCGATGCCTTGTTGCAGCTACCAATCGGCGCCCTGGCCGACCGCATATCGCGGCGCGCCTTGTTCGCCGGTTGTGCGGTGATCCTGCTGCTGTCGAGCCTGGCCATTCCGTTGCTGCTCGACACCCTGCTGATCTGGCCGCTGTGGGTGCTGTTCGGCGCCAGCGCCGGGGGGCTGTTCACCTTGTCGTTGATTCTGATCGGCGAACGCTACCGCGACGATGCGCTGGTGCGCGCCAATGCCCACGTCGCCCAGCTGTGGGGCATCGGCTGCCTGATCGGGCCGCTGGTGGCGGGGGCGGGCAGCCAGTGGATCAGCGGGCATGCCTTGCTGTTGCTGATGGCGGCCGGGGCCATGGGGCTGATTGTGCTGTTGTTGCGTGAAGGCGCGTTTGGCGTGGCCCAACCACAAACCCTGTAGGAGCGAGGCTTGCCCGCGATGACGGAGTTACATTCAATCAAGATGTTGCCTGTCAGCCCCTCATCGCGGGTAAGCCTCGCTCCTACAAGGGCGGCGCTCAGAGCATCCGTTCGAGGCCGATGGTATTGCTCATCCAGGCATTGAAGCGCCGCCACCAGCTGCCCGGCTCACGGGTCAGGGTGTGCAGTTGCTGGTTGTCTTCGGTGACCCAGACCAGCTTGCCGTCCTGCAGCTTCGCTTCGTAGCTCAGGGCCGGCGCCATGCCTTGCAGCGCCAGGCTGCGAACGCGTTCGGCCAGCTCGGGGCTGTCCACCAGTACCCCGACTTCGGTGTTCCACAGCACCGAGCGCGGGTCGAAATTGAAGGAGCCGATAAAGGACTTCTGGCGATCGAAAATCATCGCCTTGCTGTGCAGGCTGGAGTCCGAGCCAGGATACGACGCGCTGTGGAACAGATGAGGTCCACTGCCGCCGCCATTACCGGGTTGGCGCCGCAGTTCGTAGAGTTTCACGCCGTGTTGCAGCAGCGCCTTGCGATACGGTGCGTATCCGCCGTGGACCGCCGGTACGTCGGTGGCTTCCAGGGAGTTGGTCAGCAGGCTCACCGCAACCCCGGCGTCGGCGCGCCCGGTGAGGTAGGCCAGGCCCGGCTGGCCGGGAACGAAGTAGGCCGAAACCATCATCAGCTCTTTGCTGACGCTCTGCAGCTCCGGTGCCAGCTGGGTGGTCAGCAGCAGGCGCGGGTCGGGCTCGCCGTTGGACAGGACCTTGCTCGGAGCATCCCACAGCGCCTGGTTCCAGGCCCAGATCAGCTCTTTGCGCCAGGCGTTCATGCGCGGCTGGGTCCGATAGGTCTTGAGTTCCTGAAACAGCGCATGGTTCTGCTGCTGCGCCTCACCCAGCGATTGCTCCAGGCGCAGCCGGGTGTTGGCCAGCTCCCTGGCCGATGGCAGGCGCGACAGAAACTCTCCTATGGGTTTGCTCAGGGCGCTGTTCCAGTACTGGTCGAAACTGTGTCCGAGCTGTTCGGCCACCGGGCCGACGCCGAGGATGTCGATGTCGGTGAAATTCAGGTTGGGTTCGGCGTCGAAGTACTCATCCCCCAGGTTGCGCCCGCCGACGATGGCCGCGCTGTTGTCCGCCAGCCACAGCTTGTTGTGCATCCGCCGATGCTGCAGCGACAGGTTGAACAGGCGCCCCATGGTACGAGTCACGCCTGTGCTGCGCCCCAGGTGCAGGGGGTTGAACAGGCGGATCTGTATCCGCGGATGGGCGGCGAGAGTGGCCATGATCTGGTCCAGGCCGTCGCTGGTGGTGTCGTCCAGCAGAATGCGGATGCGCACGCCGCGGTCGGCGGCCTTGAGCAGTTCGTCCACCAGCATCCGGGTGCTGATGCCGTCATGGACGATGTAGTACTGCAGGTCGAGGCTGCTTTGGGCATTGCGGATCAGTTCGGCGCGGGCCATGAAGGCTTCGCTGCTGTCGGACAGCAGGCGAAAGCCGGAGCGTCCCTGATAGGCCGCGGCCTGGGCCTGGATCGAGCGACCGAAGGCCGAGTCGGCGGCCGGCAGTGCCTGGCTGGGCTCGCGAGGCACATTGAGGCTGACGCAGCCGCTCAGGCACAGCGCGATCAGCATAAGGAAGGCCAGGGCCTGTCGGGATCTCAAGTCAGCTCATCTCGAATCGCTGCGATGGTCTAGCTGTGACGCCGGTTTCACAGGAAAAGGTCAGTCCGTTGCGCACTCTTCAGCCAGCAGCTTGATGGCCGCGGCCCCCACTTTGCGCACGGCCTCCTCGATCTGAGGGGTTGGCTTGGCAGCGTAGTTCATCCGCAGGCAATTGCGGTACTTGCCCGAGGCCGAAAAGATGCTGCCCACGGCAATCTGCACGCCCTGGCCGAGCAGCGCACGGTTCAGGCGCAGGGTGTCGAAGCCTTCCGGCAGCTCGACCCACAGCATGAACCCGCCCTGCGGCCGGCTGGCGCGGGTGCCGGTAGGGAAGTAGCGGCTGACCCAGTCGATCATCAGGTCGCGGTTGCGCTGGTACTGGGTGCGCATGCGCCGCAGGTGCGGCTCGAAATTACCGCTCTTGAGGAACTCGGCGATGGCGATCTGCGGCTGTGGCGCGGTGGAGCCGGTGCTGATGTATTTCATGTGCAGCACCCGCTCCAGGTAGCGCCCGGGGGCGACCCAGCCGATGCGCAGCCCCGGTGCCAGGGTCTTGGAGAAGGAACTGCAGAGCAGCACCCGGCCATCGTCGTCGAACGACTTGATGGTCCGCGGGCGTGGGTAGGTGTAGGACAGCTCGCCATACACATCGTCTTCGATGATCGCCACGTCGAAGCGCTGGGCCAGGGTCAGCAAGGCCCGTTTGCGCGACTCCGGCATGATATAGCCCAGCGGGTTGTTGCAGTTGGGGGTCAACTGTATGGCCTTGATCGGCCATTGCTCCAGGGCCAGTTCCAGGGCATCGAGGCTGATGCCGGTGAGCGGGTCGGTGGGGATTTCCAGGGCCTTCATGCCCAGGCCCTTGAGGGTCTGCATGGCGCCGTGGAAGCTCGGCGAGTCGACGGCGACGATATCCCCGGGCTCGCAGGTGGCACGGATGCTGGTGGACAGGGCTTCGTGGCAGCCGGTGGTGATCACCAGGTCGTTGGCGCCGAGCTGGCAGCCGGAATCGAGCATCAGCCGCGCCAGCTGTTCACGCAGTTCGTGCACGCCGTAGATGGTGTCGTAATACAGGCCAGGCATGTCCTGGCGCCGGCTGATGCGGGCCAGCCCGCGCAGCAGGGGCTTGAGGGTCGGGCTGGTGACATCGGGCATGCCGCGGCCCAGCTGGACGATGTCCTTGCGCGGCACGCTGCGGATCAGCTCCAGCACCTGGTCCCACTGCGAAATCTCCACCGGCCGCTGCGCCGGGCGGCCCACCGCGGGCAATGCCGGCAGCTCGCGACTGACCGGCACGAAGTAGCCGGACTTGGGCTTGGGCGTCGCCAGGCCGCTGTCTTCCAGCACCCGATAAGCCTGTTGCACGGTACTCAGGCTGACCCCGTGTTCGACACTCAAGGCCCGTACCGACGGCAGCCGGTCGCCGGGGCGATAGAAGCCTTGTTCGATACGTGTGCCCAGCAGTTCAGCGAGATTGACGTACAGGGTCATGGCGCAGCCTCGGGGTGATTTAATCGGGTGACCGGTACAGATGGCGCAAAATTACAGGATTCAGCCCGGATAGGGGAAATTCTGTATGGAAATAATAGCGGTGCTTTGAATCTGTAATGGTTTTTAGCACCCGCGCATGATGTCTGCTCATAGCGACCCAAGTAAACAGGAGCAGCAAACATGAACGGCTTGAGCGATGTGCGTCTGTCGTTACACAGTCAGGAACTGGCGGCTGGGCAGGAGCGGGCAGCAGGGGCGACGTCCGCCCGCAATGCGCCGTCCGGCCTCGGTCTCTGGGGCCTGTACTGGCATCGACTGCGTACACGCAAGGCACTGCTTGAGTTGAGCACCGAACAGTTGCGCGATATCGGCCTGAGTCGCGAACAGGCGCGGCAGGAAGGGCTCAAGCCGTTCTGGCGGCTGTGAAAGCCCCGCTGGCGCAGCCTGCGATCGGTTGCGTAGCAACCGCAAAAGGCCGCATCCGATTTCACCGGATGCGGCCTTTTTCATGCCTGCCATGTGGCGGCTACAGGCACCTTCAGACCAATTCTTTCAACCGATGCCAGAGCATCCCCAGCGCCAGTAGGGGCGAGCGCAGGTGCTTGCCGCCCGGGAAGGTGATGTGCGGGACCTGGGCGAACAGGTCGAAACCGCCGCTCTGTTGGCCGCTGATGGCTTCGGCCAGCAGCTTGCCGGCCAGGTGCGTGGCATTCACGCCGTGGCCCGAATAGGCCTGGGCGTAATACACATTGGGCTGGTCCTTGAGCCGGCCGATCTGCGGCAGGCGGTTGGCGCCGATGCCGATCATGCCGCCCCATTGGTAGTCGATCTTCACTGCCGCCAGTTGCGGGAACACTTGCAGCATCTTCGGCCGCATATAAGCAGCAATGTCCCGCGGGTCGCGGCCGGAGTAATGGCAGGCGCCGCCGAACAGCAAGCGGCGGTCGGCTGAAAGGCGGTAGTAATCCAGGGCCACCCGCTGGTCGCAGACCGCCATGTTCTGGGGCAACAGGGCGTGGGCCAGCTCTTCGCTCAAGGGTTCGGTGGCGATGATGTAGCTGCCGGCCGGCAGCACCTTGCCACCCAGTTGCGGGTTGAGGTCGTTGAGGTAGGCGTTGCAGCCCAGCACCAGGGTGTTGGCGCGCACCGAACCCTGGGCGGTATGGACCTTGACCTGCGGCCCGTAGTCGATGCGGGTCACGGCCGAGTGTTCGAACAGGCGCACGCCCAGTTGCTGCGCGACCGCGGCTTCGCCCAGGGCCAGGTTCAGCGGGTGCAGGTGCCCCGAGCCCATGTCGATCAGGCCGCCGACATAACGGTCGGAGCCCACCACACTGTGCATCTCATGGGCTTGCAGCAGGCGGGTTTCATGGCGATAGCCCAGGTCGCGCAACTCTTGGGCATCTTCGGCGAAACCTTCGAGGTCGCGCGGCTTGTTGGCCAGGTCGCAATAACCCCAGGTCAGGTCGCAGGGAATCTGGAAGCGTTCGATGCGCTGGCGGACGATTTCCACCGCTTCCAGGCCCATCAGCTTCATCTGGCGTACGCCGTCTTCGCCGATTATTGGGGCGAACTGCTCAAGGCCATGACCGACCCCGCGAATCAGTTGCCCGCCGTTGCGCCCGCTGGCGCCCCAGCCGATCTTGCGCGCTTCCAGCAGAATGACGCTGAGCCCGCGCTCGGCCAGCTCGATCGCGGTGTTGAGCCCGGAAAAGCCGCCGCCGACCACGCAGACATCCGCCACCTGCTCGCCGGTCAGCGCCGGATAATCGGGCTGGGGCAGGCTGCTGGCGGCGTAGTAGGAGGCGGGGTGCGAATGGCCTGGCCCCGACGGCTGAACACGGGTGTTCATGTGGATCATCCTGATTCGTGTGTTTGGAAAATTTGACGGAGCATAAGCCGGACCTTTCCGGCGCGGCAACACTGGTCGGCCAGTGCTGTCTGGAACAGGGCTTTTAGGGCAAAATCGCTGTCTCTCCATACTCCCGGTAAGCGCTTCGATGAGCTGCAACAGCCAGAAAGTCCGCATGCTCCGACAGCAGATCCCCTCGTTCGAGTGCGTGCCCGGCTGTCACGACTGCTGCGGTCCGGTCACCACCTCGACCGAAGAAATGTCGCGCCTGCCGCGCAAGACCCGGGCCGAGCAGGACGCGGCGATGGAGGAGCTGAACTGTGTGCACCTGGGGCCCAACGGCTGCACGGTGTATGACGAGCGGCCGCTGATCTGTCGCCTGTTCGGGACCACGCCGAGCCTGCCATGCCCCAATGGCCGGCGCCCGGTGGAACTGATCCACCCGCGGGTGGAAAAGCAGATCCATGAATACATGGCGAGCACCCGGCAGGTGCTGGTCTGATCCAAAGCCATCGCGGGCAAGCCTCGCTCCTAC
>NZ_JAQZAA010000018.1:0-84647 GCF_028640875.1 Pseudomonas sp. SBT1-2
GCGCCTTGCGGGGCGGCGGCGCGACCGTCATTAACCGTCGTCACGACCTAAAATCCAAGGCTGGAAAGCAAATCGTCGACATCGTCCTGACCGGATACAACGTCTTCACGTTTATCGGCATGAATCTGCGGACCTTCACCCTTGGCCAGATGTTTTTGCGGATCTTTTTCAGCGAGGATCGATTCACGGTCATGTTCGATGCCGGCAAAACGATCGACCTGGCTGGCCATCAGGACCAGTTTGAGCAGGTTGCTCTCGACTTCGGTGACCAACTGGGTCACGCGCTTGATCACCTGACCGGTCAGGTCCTGGTAGTCCTGCGCCAGCAGAATGTCGTTGAGGTTGCTCGATACCGCGCGCGTCTCTTGCTCGCTGCGGGTCAGGAAACCGTCCACCCGGCGGGCCAGGTCGCGGAATTCGTCAGCGCCCAGTTCGCGGCGCATGAAACGTCCCCAGTCGGCGCTCAGGGCCTGGGCTTCGCTGCTCAGGCCATTGACCAACGGGGTGGCGCTCTCGACCAGATCCATGGTGCGGTTGGCCGCGGCCTCGGTCAGCCTGACCACATAGGACAGGCGCTCGGTGGCATCCGTGATCTGTGAAACTTCCTCGGCTTGCGGCATATGCGGGTCAATCTGGAAATTGACGATGGCGCTATGCAGCTCGCGGGTGAGCTTGCCGACTTCCTGGTACAGGCCGCGGTCACGGGTCTGGTTGAGCTCATGGATCAGTTGCACGGCTTCGCCGAACTTGCCTTTTTCAAGGCTGTCGACCAGTTCGAGTGCGTGTTTTTTCAGGGTCGATTCGAAATCGCCCAATGAAGATTCGTTGTGCTCCATAGCTCCCCCGTGGCGGAATGGTTCCACATCTCAACCGATGCGTTCGAAGATCTTCTCGATCTTTTCTTTCAACGCCTGGGCCGTGAAGGGCTTGACCACATAGCCGTTTACGCCGGCCTGGGCAGCTTCGATGATCTGTTCGCGCTTGGCTTCAGCGGTCACCATGAGTACCGGCAGGTGCTTGAGTTTTTCATCGGCGCGCACATGGCGCAGCAGATCGATACCGGTCATGCCAGGCATGTTCCAGTCCGTTACCAGAAAGTCGATGCTCCCACTGTTGAGGACCGGAATGGCGGTGGTGCCATCGTCAGCCTCGACCGTGTTGGTGAAACCCAGGTCACGCAACAGGTTTTTTATGATCCGCCGCATCGTTGAGAAGTCATCAACGATGAGGATTTTCATGTTCTTGTCCAATTCGACCTCCAAGCAGTCTTAAACGCGTCCAGCACCTGAACGCGCCATTCAATCAATCAGGCAGAGCACTCAACGACTGCATGGAATACACACCGCGAGGCCGGCAACGTCGTGCCAGTCTCGTCCGCAGTGTCCCCCACACTGCCTGTCAGCGCGCTCGCCACTCTCCCAAACGCCCCCGCAAACGGGCCGCGCACTGGCTGTGTAACTGGCTGACCCGCGATTCGCTGACCCCCAGGACCTCACCGATTTCCTTGAGGTTCAGCTCTTCGTCGTAGTACAGCGCCAAGACCAGTCGCTCACGCTCCGGCAAATTGGCAATCGCGTCCGCCAGCGCAGCCTGGAAACGTTCGTCCTCCAGGTCGCGCGACGGCTCGAGATGAGCACTCGCGCCATCCTCATGCAGCCCTTCATGCTCGCCGTCCTGCAACAGGTCGTCGAAGCTGAACAGGCGACTGCCCAAGGTGTCGTTCAAAATCCCGTAATAATCGTCGAGACTCAATTGAAGTTCGGCCGCAACTTCATGATCTTTAGCGTCACGACCGGTTTTAGCTTCAATTGCGCGAATGGCATCGCTCACCATCCGGGTATTGCGATGTACCGAACGCGGCGCCCAGTCACCTTTACGGACCTCATCGAGCATCGCACCACGGATACGGATACCCGCGTACGTCTCGAAACTCGCGCCCTTGCTCGCGTCGTACTTGGTCGACACTTCGAGCAGACCGATCATCCCGGCCTGGATCAGGTCTTCGACCTGGACACTGGCCGGCAGGCGCGCCAGCAGGTGATAGGCAATACGCTTGACCAGGGGCGCATAACGCTCGATCAATTCGTACTGGCTGTCACGTGCCGACTTTTTGTAAAGGTTGTAGCCGCTGGCGCTCATAGCACCGGTCCCGCTGTCTGATGCACTAGCCGCTCGACGAAAAATTCCAGATGTCCACGTGGGTTGGCCGGCAACGGCCAGGTATCGACTTTCTGCGCAATGGCCTTGAACGCCAGCGCGCACTTCGAACGCGGAAACGCTTCATAGACCGCACGCTGCTTTTGCACGGCCTTGCGCACGCATTCGTCGTAAGGCACGGCGCCGACATATTGTAGGGCCACGTCCAGGAAGCGATCCGTGACCTTGGTCAACTTGGCGAACAGGTTGCGGCCTTCCTGCGGGCTCTGCGCCATGTTGGCGAGCACGCGGAAACGGTTCATGCCGTAGTCGCGGTTGAGCAGCTTGATCAGCGCGTAGGCGTCGGTGATCGAGGTCGGCTCGTCGCAGACCACCAGCAGGACTTCCTGAGCGGCGCGGACGAAGCTGACCACCGAGTCGCCGATGCCGGCAGCGGTGTCGATCACCAGCACATCGAGGTTGTCGCCAATGTCGCTGAAGGCCTGGATCAGGCCGGCATGCTGCGCCGGGCTCAGATGAACCATGCTCTGGGTGCCGGACGCCGCCGGCACGATACGGATTCCACCCGGCCCCTGCAGCAGCACATCGCGCAGCTCGCAGCGGCCTTCGATCACGTCGGCGAGGGTCCGTTTGGGGGTCAGCCCCAATAGCACGTCGACGTTAGCCAGACCCAGGTCGGCGTCCAGCAGCATGACGCGCCGGCCGAGCTCCGCTAGGGCCAGGGACAAGTTCACTGACACGTTAGTCTTGCCGACGCCACCTTTGCCGCCGGTCACCGCGATCACCTGTACGGGATGCATGCTGCCCATGTTCGTTCTTTACCTTGTCTTACTTAGACGGGGCCACATAACTGGCTGCGCGTTCACTAACGGAACAATGCCTGGCAGACCATCGATGTAGGTACATTGCAATCTTTTCATGATTCCCTCAGCCAACCCGCTTGGTCGGGTTGTGGTAGAGGTCAGCGAACATGTCAGCCATGGCTTCTTCGCTGGGTTCTTCCTGCATCTGCACGCTCACCGCACGACTGACCAGCTGATGACGGCGTGGCAAGTGCAAATCGTCCGGAATCCGTGGGCCATCGGTCAGATAGGCAACGGGGAGTTCGTGACTGATCGCCAGGCTCAACACCTCACCAAGGCTGGCGGTTTCATCCAGTTTAGTCAGGATGCAGCCGGCCAGCCCGCAACGCTTGTAGCTGTGGTACGCGGCGGTTAGAACCTGTTTCTGGCTGGTGGTTGCCAATACCAGATAATTTTTTGCCCGGATCCCGCGTCCAGCCAGACTTTCCAGCTGCATGCGCAGGGCCGGGTCGCTGGCTTGCAGGCCGGCGGTGTCGATCAGCACCACGCGTTTGCGCAGCAGCGGATCGAGGGCTTGCGCCAGGGATTGGCCCGGATCGACATGGGTCACCGAGACATTGAGGATCCGGCCCAGGGTCTTGAGCTGCTCCTGGGCGCCGATGCGGTAGCTGTCCATGCTCACCAGCGCGATGTTCTGCGCGCCGTACTTGAGCACGTAACGGGCCGCCAGCTTGGCCAGGGTGGTGGTCTTGCCCATGCCGGCGGGGCCGACCATGGCGATCACACCGCCCTCTTCCAATGGCTCGACTTCCGGGGTCACGATCATCCGCGCCAGGTGGGCCAGGAGCATGCGCCAGGCCTGTCGGGGTTCGTCGATTTCAGTGATCAGCGCCAGCAGGTCGCGGGCCAGCGGACCGGACAAACCGATACGCTGCAGGCGCCGCCAGAGGTTGGCCTGCTCGGGCCGGCTGCCTTGCAGCTGGCTCCAGGCCAGGGAACCGAGCTGGACTTCCAGCAGCTCGCGCAGGCCATTGAGTTCAAAACGCATCGAGTCCAGTGCCCGCTGATCGACAGCCGGCGCGGCGGCCACCGGGGCCGGGCGATGGGGCTCGCTGAACGTCGGTTCGATCAGCGGCTCGGCGGCGGTCAGCGGCAGGCCGGCGAACAGCTGGCGATTGGTGCTGCCGTCGCCATCGCCACGCAGGCTCAGTTCGGCCTGGGCGGTGACGATGCGCGACTGAGTCTTGCGCAGTTCGTCCTCGAGCTCCATGTTCGGAACCCGGGGCGCCAGCGCCGACAGCTTGTAATCCAGGGCAGCCGTCAGCTCGACACCGCCGGCGATGCGGCGATTGCCAATGATGGCGGCGTCGGCGCCCAGCTCATCACGAACCAGCTTCATGGCCTGACGCATATCGGCGGCGAAAAAACGCTTAACTTGCATAACCCACTACCTCAGCCGTTGGGCCCTACTGTCGCAACGATGGTCACTTGCTTGTTGTCAGGGATTTCCTGGTAAGCCAACACGTGCAAGCCCGGGACTGCCAGGCGTCCAAACCGCGAGAGCATCGCGCGGACCGGACCGGCTACCAGCAGAATCACCGGTTGACCTTGCATTTCCTGGCGCTGCGCGGCTTCGATCAACGAACGCTGCAGCTTCTCAGCCATGCTTGGCTCCAACAGAACACCCTCTTCCGAGCCTTGTCCTGCCTTCTGCAGACTATTGAGCAAAATCTGTTCCAACCTGGGCTCCAAGGTGATCACAGGCAGCTCGGACTCAGTCCCTACAATGCTTTGCACGATGGCGCGCGACAATCCGACACGCACGGCGGCCACCAAAGCGGCAGTATCTTGACTCTTGACGGCATTGTTCGCGATGGCTTCGGCAATGCTGCGGATATCGCGCACCGGCACCTGTTCGGCCAGCAGCGCCTGCAGCACCTTGAGCAGCTGGGACAACGACAGAACGCCCGGCACCAGTTCCTCCGCCAGCTTCGGCGAGCCCTTGGCCAGCAGTTGCAGGAGCTGCTGGACTTCTTCGTGGCCGATCAGCTCGCTGGAGTGCTTGTACAGAATCTGGTTGAGGTGGGTGGCGACCACGGTACTGGCGTCGACCACGGTGTAGCCCAGCGACTGCGCCTGGGCGCGCTGGCTGATCTCGATCCACACCGCCTCCAGGCCGAAGGCCGGATCTTTGGCGGTGATGCCGTTGAGCGTGCCGTAGACCTGCCCCGGGTTGATCGCCAGCTCGCGATCCGGATAGATCTCGGCCTCGGCCAGGATCACCCCCATCAGCGTCAGCCGGTAAGCGCTGGGCGCCAGGTCGAGGTTGTCGCGAATATGTACGGTCGGCATGAGGAAGCCGAGATCCTGGGACAACTTCTTGCGCACGCCCTTGATCCGCGCCAGCAGCTGCCCACCCTGGTTGCGGTCCACCAAGGGAATCAGGCGATAGCCGACTTCCAGGCCGATCATGTCAATCTGGGTCACGTCATCCCAGCCCAGCTCCTTGGTTTCCATGGCGCGGGCTGGCGAAGGCAGCAGTTCCTGCTGGCGCTTGACCTCTTCCAGCGCCTTGACCTTGACCACGTTCTGGCGCTTCCAGAACAGGTACGCGGCGCCGGCCGCCAGGGCCGCCATGCTCAGGAAGGAAAAGTGCGGCATGCCCGGCACCAGGCCCATCACCGCCATCAGGCCGGCGGCGACGGCCAGGGCCCGGGGCGAGGCGAACATCTGCCGGTTGATCTGCTTGCCCATGTCTTCGGAACCGGAAGCACGGGTCACCATGATCGCGGCCGCGGTGGACAGCAGCAGCGATGGCAATTGCGCCACCAAACCGTCACCGATGGTCAGCAAGGCGTAGACCCGGCCGGCATCGCCGAAGGACATGTGGTGCTGGAAGATACCGACCGCCATGCCGCCAATCAGGTTGATGAACAGGATCAGCAGGCCGGCGATGGCGTCACCGCGGACGAACTTGCTGGCACCGTCCATGGAACCGTAGAACTCGGCCTCCTGGGCCACTTCCTGGCGGCGCGCCTTGGCCTGGGCCTGGTCGATCAGGCCAGCGTTGAGGTCGGCGTCGATAGCCATCTGCTTGCCCGGCATCGCATCGAGGGTGAAACGCGCGCTCACCTCGGAAATCCGCCCGGCGCCCTTGGTCACCACCACGAAGTTGATGATCATCAGGATCGCGAACACCACGATACCGACCACGTAGTTACCGCCGATCACCACCTCGCCGAAGGCCTGGATCACCTTGCCCGCGGCGGCGTGACCGTCCTGGCCGTGGAGCATCACCACCCGTGTGGAGGCCACGTTCAGCGCCAGGCGCAACAGGGTCGCCACCAGCAGGATGGTCGGGAATACCGCGAAATCCAGCGGCCGCAAGGCATACACGCAGACCAGCAGGACGACGATCGACAGGGCGATGTTGAAGGTGAAGAACACGTCCAGCAGGAACGGCGGCACCGGCAGCATCATCATGGCCAACATGACCAGCAGCAACAGCGGCACACCCAGGTTCCCCCGACTGAGGTCAGCCAGGTTAGTGCGAGCCGTACTGATTAACTGAGAGCGATCCACCGGTATTCCCCGTTCCCTTGAAGCAAACTTTTGACGCCTGGAGGCGGCGCAGGGCGGGTATTGCAAGAAGCCTTCCAACTTTGGCCCGGAAGGAAAACTGATTTATGGCGTTGCGCCATCAGTCGTCATAAAAGGCGCTTTCAGCACCATCGCGAGCAAGCTCGCTCCTACAGGCCGGGCGTGAATTCTGTAGGAGCGAGCTTGCTCGCGATAACGTCGGCACAGCCAAACGCCGACCTCAGGAATCGCGCCGCAAATCCGGCGGAATCGGCAGGTCCTTGAGCGGATCGGGACGCTTGCCCTTGCCCGCCCGGTGCTGGCGAATCTGATAGACATACGCCAGCACCTGGGCCACCGCCAGATAGAGCCCGGCGGGGATTTCCTGCTCCAACTCGGTGGAGTAGTAGATCGAACGCGCCAGCGCCGGCGACTCCAGCAGCAGCACTTCGTTGGCCACGGCGATCTCGCGGATCTTCAGCGCCAGGAAATCGCTGCCCTTGGCCAGCAACACCGGCGCCCCGCCCTTCTCGGCGTCGTACTTGAGCGCCACGGCGTAGTGGGTCGGGTTGGTGATGACCACGTCCGCCTCGGGAATCGCCGCCATCATCCGCCGTTGCGACATCTCGCGCTGGACCTGGCGAATCCGCTGCTTGACCTCCGGGCGCCCTTCCTGGTCCTTGTGCTCGTCCCGCACTTCCTGCTTGGTCATCAGCAGCTTCTTGTAGCTCTGGTACAGCTGCACCGGCACGTCCACCGCGGCGATCAGGATCAGCCCGCAGGCCATCCACAAGGTACTCCAGGCCACCACTTGCACGCTGTGGATGATCGCCTGCTCCAGCGGCTCGTGGGCGATCCGCAGCAGGTCGTCGATATCCGAGCGCAGCACCGACAAGGCCACGATCAGGATCACCACGAACTTGGCGAAGGCCTTGAGCAGCTCGATCAGCGAGGTCGGCGACACCATGCGCTTCATGCCGCTGAGCGGGTTCATGCGACTGAACTTGGGCGCCAGGCTCTTGGTTGAAAACAGCCAGCCGCCCAGGGAGATAGGGCCGATGAGCGCCGCCAGCACCAGGGGCAGCAGGATCGGCATCGCGGCGATAATCGCGATCTTGCCCGAATGCAGCAGGTACAGGCCCATGGCGCCGGGGCTGAGCAACACCTCGCGCGGCAGGGAGAAATTCAGGCGCATGATTTCCAGCAGGTCCTGCGCCACCCCCGCGCCGTAGATCAGCAGGCCGGCGGCCCCGATCATGGTGATCGCCAGGGTGTTGAGTTCTTTGGAGCGGGCGATCTCGCCCTTTTCCCGGGAGTCCTTTTTACGTTTCTCCGTGGGGTCTTCTGTCTTGTCCTGACCGCTCTCGCTCTCAGCCATGGTTCACCGCGCCTGCGCCAGGTTGCGCAGCAACTGCAGGGCCTCGACGGCCAGCGGTTGGTACTGGTTGAGAATGTCGCCGAGGCTGACCCAGAAAATCACCAGGCCCAGCACCAGGGTCAGCGGAAAGCCGATGGAGAAGATGTTCAGCTGCGGCGCCGCGCGGGTCATCACGCCAAAGGCGATGTTCACCACCAGCAGCGCGGTGATCGCCGGCAATACCAGCAACAGGGCGGCGCCCAACACCCAGCCGAGCTTGCCGGCGATTTCCCAGAAATGGTTGACCAGCAGCGCGCTGCCCACCGGCAAGGTGGTGAAGCTTTCGGTCAGCACCTCGAAGACCACCAGATGACCGTTCATGCCGAGGAACAGCAAGGTCACCAGCATGGTCAGGAACTGCCCGATCACCGCCGCCGAAACGCCGTTGGTAGGGTCGACCATGGACGCGAAGCCCATGCCCATCTGCGTCGAAATGATCTGCCCGGCGATCACGAAAGCCTGGAAGAACAGCTGCAAGGAAAAGCCGAACAAGGCGCCGATGATGATCTGCTCGGCAATCAGCAGCAGTCCACTGAGATCCAGCGCGTTGACCGCCGGCATGGGCGGCAGGCCCGGCACCAGCACGACGGTGATGGCCAGGGTGAAATACAGGCGGATACGGGTCGGCACCAGGGTCGTACCGAAGACCGGCATGGTCATCAACACGGCGCCGATACGGAACAGCGGCAGCATGAAGCTCGCGACCCAGGTGCTGATCTGCGTATCGGTAAGCGCCAGCAGAGACATGGCTTAGCCGATCAACTGCGGAATACTGCCGTACAACTGCAGGATGTATTCCATGAAGGTTTGCACCAGCCAGGGACCGGCGACGATCAGCGTCACCAGCATCACCAACAGGCGCGGCAGGAAGCTCAGGGTCTGTTCGTTGATCTGGGTAGCGGCCTGGAACATCGCCACCAGCAGGCCCACCAGCAGGCTGGGAATCACCAGGATGGCGACCATCATGGTGGTCAGCCAGAGCGCTTCGCGAAACAGGTCTACTGCGACTTCAGGCGTCATAGCGCGTCACCCGCCAACAAGGTTCTAAACACCACCGAAACTGCCCGCCAGGGTACCGATGATCAGGGCCCAGCCATCGACCAGCACGAACAGCATGATCTTGAACGGCAGGGAAATGATCAGCGGCGACAGCATCATCATGCCCATGGCCATCAGCACACTGGCGACCACCAGGTCGATGATCAGGAACGGAATGAAGATCATGAAGCCGATCTGGAACGCGGTCTTCAGCTCCGAGGTGACGAAGGCCGGTACCAGGATCGTCAGCGGCGCCTGGTCCGGTGTCGCGATGTCGGTGCGCTTGGACAGACGCATGAACAGCTCCAGGTCGCTGCTGCGGGTCTGGGCCAGCATGAAGTCCTTGATCGGCACCTGGGCCTTGGCCACCGCGTCCTGGGCGTTGAGTTTCTCCGCCAGGTACGGCTGCAGGGCATCCTGGTTCACCCGGTCGAACACCGGGGCCATGATGAACATCGTCAGGAACAACGCCATGCCGGTGAGGATCTGGTTCGACGGCGTCTGCTGCAGGCCCAGGGCCTGGCGCAGGATCGAGAACACGATGATGATCCGGGTGAAGCTGGTCATCAGCATGACGAACGCCGGAATGAAGCTCAGCGCGGTCATGATCAGCAGGATCTGCAGGCTGACCGAGTATTCCTGCTGGCCGTCGGCATTGGTGCCGAGGGTGATCGCCGGGATCGACAACGGGTCGGCCGCCAGCGCCAGCGGCGCCGCCAGCATCAGGGCCAACGTCAAGAGGAGGCGCAACGGCATTACTTCTTATCCTTCTGATCCTTGCCCAGCAGCTCCATCAGGCGCTGGGCAAACTCCGGAGTCGCCTGCTCGGTGCTCGGCACCTGCACCGGCTCCTTGAGCACATGCAACGCAGTGATGGTGCCCGGCGTCAGGCCGAGCAGAATCTGTTCGTTGCCGACCTGCACCAGCACCAGCCGGTCCCGCGGGCCAAGCGCCCGCGAGCCGATCAGCTCGATGACCTGCCCCTTGCCGGCCGGTCCGGCCTGCTGCACCCGGCGCAACAGCCAGGCGAGGAAGAAGATCAGCCCCACCACCAGCAACAGGCCCAGCACCAGCTGGGTCAGCTGACCGGCCACGCCGCTGCTGCCAACCACTGGTGCGGCGGTACCGGCCGCGGGCTCGGCGGCCAGCGCCCAGAGCGGCCAGGCCAGGAACAGCGCGAGTGCCTTTCTCACTTAGCGCAGCTTCTTGATGCGTTCGCTCGGGCTGATCACGTCGGTCAAGCGGATGCCGAACTTCTCGTTGACCACTACCACTTCGCCATGGGCGATCAGCGTGCCGTTGACCAGCACGTCCAGCGGCTCGCCGGCCAGGCGATCGAGCTCGATCACCGACCCCTGGTTGAGCTGCAGCAGGTTGCGGATGTTGATGTCGGTGCTGCCGACCTCCATGGAGATCGACACCGGGATGTCCAGGATCACGTCCAGGTTCGGCCCATCGAGGGTCACCGGCTCGTTGTTCTTCGGCACACTGCCGAACTCTTCCATCGGCAGGCGATTGGACGCCGGCGCGCTGGCCGCATCGGCCGCCAGCAAGGCATCGATATCGTCTTGCCCGGCATCGCCGGTTTCCTGCAGGGCGGCCGCCCACTCATCAGCCAGGGCCTGGTCTTCTGCGGAAGTCATTTCGTGTTCGTCAGCCATGTTGTCCTCGGCGGGCAAAAAATCATTAACAAAGCGAATTCATAACAACGCCGCTCAACGGCGCTCGATCGGCTCGATCACTTGCAGGGCCAGGTTGCCCTTGTGCGAACCGAGCTTGACCTTGAACGCCGGTACGCCGTTGGCGCGCATGATCATGTCTTCGGGCAGTTCCACCGGGATCACATCCCCTGGCTGCATGTGCAGGATGTCGCGCAGGCGCAACTGCCGGCGGGCCACGGTGGCGCTCAAGGGCACATCCACGTCCAGCACGTCTTCGCGCAGGGCCTTGCTCCAGCGCTCGTCCTGGTCGTCCAGGTCCGACTGGAAGCCGGCGTCGAGCATTTCCCGCACCGGCTCGATCATCGAGTACGGCATGGTCACGTGCAGGTCGCCGCCACCGCCATCGAGCTCGATGTGGAAGGTCGAGACCACGATCGCTTCGCTCGGGCCGACGATGTTGGCCATGGCCGGGTTCACTTCGGAGTTGATGTACTCGAAGTTGACTTCCATGATCGCCTGCCAGGCTTCCTTCAGGTCGACGAAGGCCTGCTCCAGCACCATGCGCACCACGCGCAATTCGGTCGGGGTGAATTCACGGCCTTCGATCTTGGCGTGACGACCGTCGCCGCCGAAGAAGTTGTCCACCAGCTTGAACACCAGCTTGGCGTCGAGGATGAACAGCGCGGTACCGCGCAGCGGCTTGATCTTCACCAGGTTGAGGCTGGTCGGCACGTACAGCGAGTGCACGTATTCGCCGAACTTCATCACCTGTACGCCGCCCACCGCCACGTCCGCCGAACGGCGCAGCATGTTGAACATGCTGATACGGGTGTAGCGGGCGAAACGCTCGTTGATCATCTCCAGGGTCGGCATGCGTCCGCGGACGATGCGATCCTGGCTGGTCAGGTCGTAGCTTTTGACGCTGCCGGGCTCGGCGGCGTGTTCGGTCTGTACCAGACCGTCATCGACGCCATGCAGCAGCGCGTCGATCTCATCCTGGGACAGCAGGTCCTGCACGGCCATGTCGTGTTCCTACTGCAGTACGAAGTTAGTAAAGAGCAACTGCTCGACCACCACTTTGCCGACCTCTTTCTGGGCCACTTCCTGCACGCTGGCGGTGGCCTTCTGGCGCAGCATTTCCTGGCCGACCGGAGTCGCCAGGGTGTCGAAGCTCTGGCCGGAGAACAGCATGACCAGGTTGTTGCGGATCACCGGCATATGCACTTTCAGCGCGTCCAGATCGGCCTGGTTGCGCGCCAGCATCGTGATGCTCACCTGCATGTAGCGCTGGCGGCCGTTCTGCGTGTAATTGGCCACGAAGGCCGGCGCCATGGGCTCGTAGATGGCCGCCGGCTTGACGCTGCTGGTCGCCTCGGCCGTCTCGGCAGGCTTGCTCTGGGCACTGCTGTGCATGAAGTACCAGGTAGCCCCGACGGACAAACCGATCGCCAGCAACAAGGCCAGAACAATCAAGAGGATAAGCTTGAGTTTGCCTTTCCCGGCGGGGTTTTTCTCTGCTGCTTCGCTCTTCGCCATGCCAATAATCCGTCACTAATCGGGTTTTCACAGTCGCACGGCAAGGCAAGAGCAAGTGTTATGCCAGATTTGTCTGAACCGAAGGGATAGGGCAGCGCAAAGCAAAAGATCGCCAGCCGCGGTACCACGCGACTGGCGATCTTCTGTTCAATGACGCCTGAAGCGGGTCAGGCGTAATAGTCGACGGCGCTGGTGCCAATGACCGTGCTGGTGCTGGCGGCGACTTCGGCGGCGCTCGGCGGCAACTCTTCATCCACGCCATCCAGGCGCCCGCCACTGGCACTGGCGCCATTGCTGCGATGCTGCCCCTGCTGGGCCTGCTCCTGGCCACCCTGCCAGTTGCGCGACTGGTCGGAGACGTTGACGTCCACCTGCCCCATGCCTTGCTGGTGGAACATGTCGCGCAGGCGATGCATCTGCCCTTCGAGGGCTTCGCGCACGCCGACATGGGCACTCATGAAGGTCACCTGGGTCTGCTGGTCCGGCACCATGTTCACGCGGATATCCAGACGCCCCAGCTCGGCCGGCTGCAACTGGATCTCGGCCGACTTGAGATTGACGCTGGACAGGTACATGACCCGGTTGACCACTTCTTCGGTCCAGCCGCTCTGATGCATGGCCAGCGGCTGGTTCACCGGGACGGCGTTGGCGGTCTTGGGCGTGGCCGCCTGGGTCAGGGCCGCCAGGCGGTTGGCGAAATCGTCGACGCGGGTGTCGCTGGCAGCGCTCTTGAGGTCCTTGAGACCGTCATCGAGCAGACCGCTGAAGGCCTTTTCGCCGCCCTGTTCGGTGCTGTCCTTGTCCACCTGCAGGTCCAGCATGTTGGCCATGCCGCTGGCGAAGGTCTGGGCCGAAGTCGGCCCGTCATCGGCCACCACGGTCGGCGCCGCCTTGTTCTGCGCCTGGCTGGAAGCCGAGACATGGCCGCTCTGCTCCATCGCCAGGCGCACTACCGGCAGTGCATCCAGCGGGTCGGCTTCAGGGTCGAATTCCGGATCGACCGGCACTGGCGCCACGCTACTGGCCACCACCGGTACAACCGGCGGCGTCTGCGGCTGCACTGGCGGCTGGGCCGGAACCGGCGTTGCCGCCACTTCCGGCTCGGGCGCCGGCAATGGCACCGGCTGGGCCGCCTGCATCAGCGCCGGATCGAGGGTCGGATCGACCGGCGTGCCGTCGGCCAGCGACTGATCGCTGCTCGCGGCCTGGTCATCGGCAACCTTGTCGTCACTGGCAGTGGCCTTGTCGGCAGGCAAGGTTTTGCCGCTATCGGCAACCGCCGGCTCGGGGGCGGCAGCCTTGCCCTTGCCCGGATCCACCTTGGCAGCAGCTTCGACACCCTTGTCGCGAGCCGGCTTGATGGGGCCGTCGGCGGCCGCTACCGGCTTGCCGAGCGCTTCCTTGGCGAACACCCGGGCAAAGCTTGCGCCTTTATCCCCGGGCTCGGCGGCGCTGGCCTGGGGGGTGGCGGAAGCCGCTTGAGTCTTGGCCTGGGAGGCGGCCTGAAGCAGCATGTTCGGGGTAAGGGGCATGAAAACGGTCTCCGCTGCACTGGGATCGTAGGTACAGTTGAGAGACTTGACTGCAAAGGTCGAGCCAGCTTTGCTGGCTCGCGGGAAAAAGCCTGGGTTGCTACGGTTTTTCAGCAGTGAAAACGCTGGCGTTCCTGCTGGCACAGCTGCCGGACAATGGCGAATTCACCATCGATCTCGCCCACCAGCTGCTCGATACCCCGCAACGACGAGTCCTGGGCACGCTGCTCCAACTGATGACAGAGCTCGGCCAGGCGAATCGCCCCCATATTGCTGCTGCTGCCCTTGAAGCTGTGTGCAGTGGCGACAAGTTGACGGGGGTCGTCGACCTTGTGCAACTGGCGCAAACGCTCTTCGGAGTCGCAGAGGAAGGTGTCGAGCAACAACGGATACTCATCCTCCATGACTTCCTGCAATGCGTTCAGCACCTCGTGATCCAGATGAATTTCAGCCACTTGCTCACTCCTTGATCAAGAATCGGCGAATTATGCCAGAGGCTCCCAGGAAAACTCCACGCAGGCACTACGACCATCGTCAGACCAGCTGGCACGCCGGCTGAGCTGACGGATCAGGCTGACGCCGCGCCCGGACAGACGGTCGCCATCGACGGGCCGCGCCATCACCCGGCCGACATCGAAACCACTGCCACTGTCCTCGACCCGGATCAGCAAACGACCGCCAGCACCTTGAGGCTCCACCTGCAGGTGCACCCGCACAAACCCCTCCTGCAACGCTTCCAGGCGTACCGCGCGCTCCTGGTAATAGCGGGAAAAGCCCTGGGCATCGCGCTTGAGGCTTGAATCCAGGCGCAATACGCCATGCTCCAGGGCGTTGGAATACAACTCGGCCAGCACACTGTAGAGCGCCCCGCTCTGCGCCCGCAGGCCATGCACCTCCAGCAACAGTTGCAGCAGGTAAGGCAGAGGATTGAAGCGCTTGAGGGTGGCGGCGCGATACTCGAAACTCACCGACCAGTCCAGCGGGCAGGACTGACCGCTGTCGGAATACACCAGCGCCGGCGGCGTCAGCTGCCGGGCCTCGAGCAGGCTGACCTCGACCATGCTCACATCGTCCCGCGCATCGCCGCCAAACTCGCTCAGGGCCCGCTGGATCTCCTCGAACAGCAGGTCCGGCTCGCGGTTGGCGGCAAACACCTGCTGCAGGCGCTCGACACCAAACAATTGTTCGTTGGCGTCGCAGGTGTCGATCACCCCATCGGACAACAGGAACACCCTGTCGCCCAGGGCCATGGGAAAGACTTCGGTGCGGTCGTCGAATGCCTCGGCGCCCAGCACCCCCAACGGCAGATGATGGGCCACCAGCGGCACCCGCTCCCCGCTTGCCAGGCGATGCAGGTAGCCATCCGGCATGCCGCCGTTCCACACCTCCACTGCCCGCCGCTGGAAACTCAGGCACAGCAGCGTCGCACAACAGAACATGCCCACCGGCAGGATGCGCTTGAGCTTGGCATTCATCTCGCGCAGGGTTTCCGGCAGCCCGTAACCCTTGGCCGTCATGCCGTAAAACACCTCGGCCAGGGGCATCGCGCCCACGGCCGCCGGCAAGCCGTGGCCAGTGAAATCCCCCAACAGCACATGCATGTCGCCCGTCGGGGTAAAGGCAGCCAGCAGCAAGTCACCGTTGAACAGCGCGTACGGCGATTGCAGGTAGCGGATATTCGGCGCGCTCAGGCATCCGGAATGCGCCACCTTGTCGAACACCGCCTTGGCCACCCGCTGTTCGTTGAGCAGGTAGTCATGGTGCTGGGTGATCTGGTCGCGCTGCTGCAGCACGGTTTCCTGCAGGCGCCGCAAGCGATCCATGGCCTTGATCTTGGCCGCCAGGATCACCGGACTGTAGGGTTTTGCCAGAAAATCGTCGCCGCCGGCTTCGAGGCAGCGCGCCAGCGCCTCGCTCTGGGTGAGCGAGGTCAGGAAAATGATCGGCACCAGCGCTTCGCCAGCCAGGCGCTTGATCTGCCGGGCCGCCTCGAAACCGTCCATCACCGGCATCATCGCGTCCATCAGCACCAGGTGCGGGCGCTGCTGGACGAATAGTTCCACCGCCTCGGCGCCGTTACTCGCCGTCAGCACCTCGTGCCCCTGGCGCCGGACGATGCTCGACAGCAACATGCGGTCGCTCGTGCCGTCTTCGGCGATCAGCACGCACAGGGGTGCCTCGATCGACTGCATGTCGATCAACTGATGTCGAACAGTTTGTCGAAATTGGAAATGGCGAGAATCTTGCGCACGTCCGAGTTGCTGTTGATCACTCGCACGTCGGAATCGTCGCCGCCGGCGTGATCGCGCAGCAACAGCAGCATGCCCAGGGCAGAACTGTCGAGGTAGGTGGCGTCTTTCAGGTCCACCACTATGGATTCGGGCTTTTTGTTGAGGCGCTCGTAGGACTCGCGAAACTCTTGATGTCGGCCAAAATCGAAACGTCCCTTGATCGAAATCGTCAGTTTTTGCCCGTCCGGTGATACTTCAGTAACGACTGACATGATACCGCTTCCTTGTGATTGGCAATCTGTACAAGGTTTAGCACCCCGTACAAGCATGGGCAACCCGAACCGCCGAAGCGTCGCTGACGAGCGCCTGGCGGCGACGAACGGAATGGCGCTCAGTACGGATCCTGGCGCGGCAGGCGCTGGGACAGCTCGTCGAGCAGCTTCTGCTCGCGCTTGTCTTCCAGTTGGCGGGCTTCATCGATGTAGCGCTGCACCAGCTTGCGCAAGCCTTCGACCCGGGCATAGGCCTGCTGCCAGGTTTCCCGGGCGCGGTTGAGATTGTTCTGGTGCCAGGCCAGGCTTTGCCGCTGCTGCCCCACGGCGGTTTCCAGCTGATTGAGGAAGTGCTGGTAGTTCATCAGCCATTGGCCGGAAACCCCGCCGCTGCCCCGCTCGATCCACTGCTGCTGGTATTCGGCACGAAAGCGCTCCAGGTCCCCCAGCTTGCTTTCCGCCAGGCGCACCTGACCCTGGAAATGCCCCAGGCGCTGGGCGGCCGTGCGCTCGGCGCTTTCGGCCATTTCGACCACGGGCGCCAGACGCGCGGCACGGCTGTTGGCCATGGTGGATCAGCCGCCCGGCGCCGGAGCGAAAACCATCTCCAGATGGGCTTCGCTTTCACCCAGGCTGATGCTGTCGTTGAGCCCCTGGCGCAGGTAGGTGACCATCGACGGCTGCAGCGAGATGGCGGTGTCGGTTTCGCGATCGCCGCCCGGTACATAGGCGCCGACGCTGATCAGGTCGCGCGCCTGCTGGTAACGCGACCACAGCTGCTTGAAATACTGGGCGCGGGTCATGTGCTCCGGGGTCACCACCGCCGGCATGACCCGGCTGATGGACGCCTCGATATCGATGGCCGGGTAATGCCCCTCTTCCGCCAGGCGCCGTGACAGCACGATGTGCCCGTCGAGCACGCCACGGGCCGAGTCGGCGATCGGGTCCTGCTGGTCGTCGCCTTCGGACAGCACGGTGTAGAACGCGGTGATCGAGCCGCCACCGGCCTCGGCGTTGCCCGCGCGCTCCACTAGCTTCGGCAGCTTGGCGAAGACCGACGGCGGATAACCCTTGGTCGCGGGCGGCTCGCCGATGGCCAGGGCGATTTCCCGCTGGGCCTGGGCGAAACGAGTCAGGGAATCCATCAACAACAGGACGTTCTTGCCCTTGTCGCGAAAATATTCGGCGATGCGCGTGCAGTACATGGCCGCACGCAGGCGCATCAGCGGCGCATCGTCCGCTGGCGATGCCACCACCACGGAGCGCTTGAGCCCCTCTTCACCGAGAATGTGCTCGATGAATTCTTTAACTTCACGGCCCCGCTCACCGATCAGCCCGACCACGATGATGTCGGCCTCGGTAAAGCGGGTCATCATGCCCAGCAGCACACTCTTGCCCACGCCAGTACCGGCGAACAGGCCAAGACGCTGGCCGCGGCCCACCGTCAATAATCCGTTGATGCAACGAATGCCCACGTCCAGCGGCCGGCTGATGGGGTCGCGCTTGAGCGGGTTGATGGTCGGACCGTCCATCGGCACCCAGTCCTCGGCCTTCATTCCGCCCTTGCCGTCCAGCGCACGGCCGGCGCCGTCGAGAACCCGGCCGAGCATGCTCATGCCCATCGGCAGGCGGCCGGTATGGGCCAGCGGCACGACCCGAGCGCCCGGCGCGATGCCAGTGACACTGCCGACCGGCATCAGGAAGACCTTGCTGCCGGAGAAGCCCATCACCTCGGCCTCGACCTGCACCGGGTGATAGCTGTCGTCGTTGATCACCAGGCAGCGCGTGCCCATGGCCGCCCGCAGGCCTTCGGCCTCCAGGGTCAGGCCGACCATGCGCAGCAGGCGACCTTCGAGAATGGGCTGGTTCGGCAGTTCGGTGGCGTCGGCGTAGCTGCTCAGGCGCTTGCCGAAGCTGGTGCGGTCAAGGCGCATCGGCGGGGTCCTGCGCGAGGTCGACAGGGTCGACATCCGCGGCGGGCTTGCCCGTGGCGACCCCCAGCTCGACGCTCAGGTCCGGTTCGGCGGGATGCAAAGCCTGTTCGTGAAGCTGGTCGGACAGCTTGTCCATGATCTTGGCGATCCGCGTTTCCATGGTCGCGTCGATACGGCTGTGCTCGGTCTCGACCCGGCAACCGCCCGGCAACAGGGCTTCGTCTTCGACGATGCGCCAGCTTTCCTCGTGACGCTCGCGCAGGCTCTTGACCTGGGCGAAGTCCTGCGGATTGACGTACAGGCGCACATTGCCCACGCCCAGCGGCAGCAGCTTGAGGGCTTCGCGCATGACATGCTCGATCTGGCTGGAGTCGATGGCCAGCTCGCGCTGGATCACCTGGCGCGTCATGTGCTGTACCAGGTCGACCAGGGCTTTTTCAATCTGGGTGTCCTGCTCGGCGATCGGCTCGAACAGATTGCCCATCAGCGTTTCCAGCGCCGCCAGCTTGGCGCTCAGGGCCACTTCGGCTTCCTGGCGGACCTTCAGCGTGGTGCTGTGGAAACCTTCCTTTTCGCCCGTGGCGAAGCCTTCGTTATAGGCTTCCTGGCGAATGCTCTCGAGCTCTTCGAGGGTCAGTGGCTGGACTTCTTCCAGCGGCACTTCCTCGATCTCCGCTGGCGGCTCTTCAACCGGTTCCGGCTCGGGCTCGGGGACATGGGGGTCGAAACTGGGCAGCGCCCAGACGTCGAAACCACCGACGTCCCGGGCGCGAATCAGGTCGCTGTGGGATTCATCACTGCTGGACGACATAACGCGACCTTAGATCATTTCTTCGCCGCCCTTCCCGCCGAGAACGATTTCTCCGGCTTCGGCCATACGGCGGGCAATGGTGAGGATTTCCTTCTGCGCGGTTTCCACATCGCTGACGCGCACCGGGCCCTTGGCCTCGAGGTCGTCGCGCAGCAGTTCGGCAGCCCGCTTGGACATGTTCTTGAAGATCTTTTCCTTGACGCCTTCGTCCGAACCCTTGAGGGCCAGGACCAGCACGTCGGAAGACACTTCGCGCAGCAACGCCTGGATACCGCGGTCGTCGACATCGGCAAGGTTGTTGAACACGAACATGAGGTCTTCGATCTGACCGGACAGGTCTTCGTCGACTTCGCGGATCGAGTCCATCAACTGGCCTTCGATCGAGCTGTCGAGGAAGTTCATGATGTCGGCAGCGCGCTTGATACCACCCAGGGTGGTACGCGAGGCGTTGGAGTTACCGGCGAACTGCTTCTCGAGAATCTGGTTGAGTTCCTTCAGGGCAGCCGGCTGCACAGTATTGAGCGAGGAAACCCGCAGAATGATGTCCAGGCGCGCCTTGTGGTCGAAGTTGCCGAGCACTTCGCCCGCCTGGTCCGGATCGAGGTAGGCCACCACGATCGCCTGGATCTGCGGGTGCTCGTAACGGATCACGTCCGCCACGGCGCGCGGCTCCATCCACTTCAGGCTGTCCAGGCCACTGGTGTTGCCGCCCAGCAGGATGCGGTCGATCAGGCCGTTGGCCTTGTCCTCGCCCAGGGCCTGGGTGAGCATCTTGCGCACATAGTCGTCGGAGCCCACGCCCAGGCTGGTCTGGTCGCCGACGATGTCGACGAACTCGCTCATCACCTGCTCGACCTGCTCGCGATGCACGTTGCCCATCTGCGCCATGGCCACGCCCACTCGCTGGACCTCTTTGGGGCCCATGTGGCGCAGCACCTGCGCGGCATCGGTGGAGCCCAGGGACAGCAGCAGAATCGCGGCCTTGTCGACCCGGGTCAGTTTGGCGGTAGCGGCTCGGTTATCACTCATCTGCGTTAATCCACTCTTTCACGACCTGGGCCACGCGACCCGGATCTTCTGCCACCAGACTCTTGATTGCGTTCAACTGTGCGTCATAGCCTTCGCTCGGGCTAGGCAGCAGGATGCTTTGCGGGCCGCCGAGGCTGACGCGATCGTTGGCCAGCTCGCCATCCAGGCCACCCATGCCGCCGAGTTCGACATCGCTGCCGAGACCCGCCAGTTGCTTGCCCTTGCCGCCACCGGTGATGTTGTTGAGCACCGGGCGCAGCACGCCGAACACCAGGACCAGGATAAACAGCACGCCCAGGACCTGCTTCACGATGTCCCAGAACCAGGGCTGCGAGTAGAACGGAATGTCGGCGATCACTTCACCGCGATCGGCCGAGAACGGCACGTTGATCACACTGACGCTGTCGCCACGGCTGGCGTCGAAACCCACGGCGTCCTGCACCAGGCGGGTAAAGCGCGCCAATTCGTCGGCGCTCCAGGGTGCGCGGGTGGTTTCGCCGTTGGCCGCATTGACCTTGACCTGATCGTCCACCACCACCGCCACCGACAGCCGGTTCAGACGACCCTGCTGTTGCTTGGTGTGGCTGATGGAGCGATCCAGCTCGAAGTTCTTGGTGGATTGTTGACGCTTGTCGTTGGGGTACGGCGCCAGCATCGGCTGGCCGGTGGCCGGGTCCATGATCTGCTGGCCGTTGGCGTCCAGCAGCGGCTGGCCTGGCTGCACCATGCCAGCGGCAGCGGTAGAGCCACCGGTAGTCTGAGGCGCGCTGGCCGGCGACGGCGGCTGGTTGCTCAGGGCGCCAGGAACGCCTTGCGGGCCCAGGCTGCTGGAGCGTTGTTCGTTGACCGACTGCTCGCTGCGCAAGGCCGGCTGGTCCGGGTTGAACTGTTCGGAAGTCGACTCGACGGCGCTGAAGTCCACATCGGCGGACACTTCAGCCTTGTAGCGGTCGTTGCCCAGGATCGGCTGCAGGATGTTGTGCACCCGCTGGGTCAGCATGCTTTCCATGCGGCGGCTGTAGTCGAATTGCTTGCCGGCCATGGTCAGTTCGGAGTTTTCCGCCTGGTCGGAGAGCAGGTTGCCCTTCTGGTCGACCACGGTGATCTGCGACTTGCTCAGTTCGGGAACGCTGGTCGCCACCAGATTGACGATGGCCACCACCTGGCCCGGCTCCAGCGAACGACCGGAATACAGCTCGACCAGTACCGAAGCGCTGGGCTTGCGTTCGTCGCGCACGAACACCGAGCTTTTCGGGATCGCCAGGTGCACGCGTGCGCCCTTGACGTTGTTCAGGCTGGAAATGGTCCGCGCCAGTTCGCCTTCCAGGCCGCGACGGTAACGGGTCGCTTCCATGAACTGGCTGGTGCCCAGGCCCTGCTCTTTATCGAGAATCTCGAAACCGATATTGCCGTCGCCCGGGGCCACGCCGGCAGCGGCCAGCTTGAGGCGCGCACGCGGCAGGTCGTCGGCCTTGACCAGCAAGGCGCCGGAATTGGGCTCGACGGTATAGGGAATGTCGGCGGAGGCCAGGGTGTCCATGACCTGCTTGGCGTCCATGCCGGCAAGGCTGCCGTACAACGGACGGTAATCGGGTTGCTGGGACCACAACACCACGGCAAAACCAATCGCCACACTGGCAGCCAGACCGACCATGAGGCCAACCTGACGCAACATGGTCATCTCGGAGAGGTTTTCCAGAAAAGACAACCCGAACAGCGGCGGCTTGCCTTCTGTCGGAGTGGCCTTGGCCGGTACGTTATCGGCGACTGCTTCTGCCATGACTCAATCTCGTCCTTAAACCGGCATCTGCATGATGTCTTGGTACGCCTGAACCAGCTTGTTGCGCACCTGGGTCAACGCCTGGAAGGACACACTGGCCTTCTGCGAGGAGATCATCACGTCAGTCAGGTCGACACCGCTCTTGCCGATCTCGAAGGCGCTGGCCAGCTGGCTGGACGCCTGCTGAGTGTCGTTGACCTTGTTCACCGCCTGCCCAAGCATGTCGGAAAAACTGCTGCCGCTCACCTGCGGCACCGCGGCCGATTTTGGCTGGGCCATGGCGTCCATTTGCATGGCCCGCATGTCCAACATCAACCGATTAAATTCAATACCTTGGCTCATGGTCTACTCTCTCCGACGACCCGCAATTTTTTGACACTCACGCAGCGGTTAGTGAGGTGTTAGCAACAAGGGTGCCAGCTCCGCGGAGACACCGAACAAAAGCCTGCACGGCTTCAGCCTTAAACGACTCATGTTGCAAACAGATACGCCTCGACATCCATTCCGGCATCGCGCATTTGCGCCAACTTGTAGCGCAAGGTTCGCGGGCTGATACCCAGGCGCTCGGCCGCCTCCTTGCGCCGGCCGCGCTCGGCCCGCAAGGTGTCGATGATCATCTGGAATTCCCGGCGCCGCAGATCGTCGCCCAAGCCCCCCGCCGACTCGGCGGGCGGCACCTCGGCCTCCACCGGCGCACTGCGCACCGCTGCTACCACGGCGGGCGCCATGGCCGGCAACGGCGCACAGGCCAGCGGCCCGCCGAGGCAGAAATCTTCCGGCTGGATCAGGCCGCCCTGCTGCAGGATCAGCGCACGCTGGATGGCGTTGTCCAGTTCACGCACATTGCCCGGCCACGGATAACCGAGCAGGCATGCCTGCGCCTCGGCGGACAACCGGGCGGCAGCGTGTTTCATTTTATTGACGTGCTTGGCCAGCAGGCGCTCGGCCAGCGGCAGGATATCGGCGGTGCGCTCGCGCAGCGGACGCCAGGCCAGCGGGAATACCGACAGCCGATAGTAAAGGTCTTCCCGGAACCGCCCCGCCGCCACTTCGCCGGCCAGGTCGCGGTTGGTGGTCGCCACCACCCGGATATCCAAGGCAATGGGTTTGCGCGCCCCGACCCGCTCGACTTCGCGCTCCTGCAGCACCCGCAGCAGCTTGGCCTGCAAAGCCAGGGGCATTTCGGAGATCTCGTCCAGCAGCAGGGTGCCGCCATCAGCCTGTTCGAACTTGCCAGGCTGAGCGGCGATGGCGCCGGTAAAGGCACCCTTTTCGTGACCGAACAGTGTGGCCTCGAGCATGTTGTCCGGAATCGCTGCGCAGTTGATGGCGATAAAGGGCTGGCTGGAGCGATGGGACTGCTGGTGGATGTAGCGCGCCAGCACCTCTTTACCGGTACCGGACTCGCCCGAGATCAGTACCGTGGAATCGCTGCGAGCGACCCGCGCCGCCAGCTCGAGCAACTGCGCACTGGCCGGCTCGAATGCCACCGGCCCTTCACCCTCGACCGCCCCCAGGCAACCCAGGGCATGTCGCGCCACCAGATCCAGCAGGGCCTTGGGCTCGAAGGGCTTGACCAGGTAGTCGGCGGCGCCTTGACGCATGGCCTCGACCGCCCGCTCGACCGCGCCATGGGCGGTCATCAGCAAGACTGGCAATTGCGGTTGGCGCGCACGCAGCAGGCCCAGCAACTGATGGCCATCCATGCCCGGCATATTGACGTCGCTGACCACCAGGCTGAACGACTCGCCAGACGCCGCCTCCAGCGCTTCTTCCGCGCTGCCGACCGCCTTGTAGTCATGACCGGCCAACAGCAGCGTATCCGCCAGGGCCTCGCGCAGGGCGCGATCGTCTTCAACCAGTAGAACCTTAATTGCCATTACCTTCACTCCACTCCTTGAGCGCCGCAGAACAGTGGCAGAACCACCAGCGCACATGTGCCGCGCCCAGGACGCGAGCGCAGCAGCAATTCTCCCTGATGGGCACGCGCCACCGCCTTGACGACTGTCAGGCCCAGGCCGGTTCCCGTGGTCTTGGTGGTGAAAAACGGTTCACCCAGGCGCTCCAGCACAGCAGCGTCGATACCACTGCCGCTATCGCTGACGCACAGCCGTAGGCTGCTGCCACGGGTATAAAGATGGACTTTCAGGCGCACCTGGCCGGCACTCGCCTGGATCGCGTTCTCGATCAGGTTGAGCACCGCCCCCACCAGCGTGTCGCGGTTGCACAGCAACTCGCCGGCATGGCTGTCGCACTGCCAGCGCACGGGCACGTCCTGCACATGGGTCAGGGCCGCTGCCTGCAGCGATTGCAGCAGCGCCTTGGGCGTCACGCGATCGGTCAGCGGCAGTTCGCCCCGGGCGAACACCAGCATGTCGCGGACCTGATGCTCCAGCTCATGCAACCGCTCCTTCAGCCGCCCGGCAAAGCGCTGCTGGGTGGCGACGGGCAGTTCTTGCTCGGTCAAGTGACTGGCGTACAACAGCGCGGCGGACAATGGCGTACGAATCTGATGCGCCAGGGACGCCACCATGCGCCCAAGGGACGACAGGCGCTCATGACGGGCCAGCTGATCTTGCAGGTGACGGGTTTCAGTCAGGTCATTGAGCAGCACCAGCTGGCCTGGCTCAGCATCCAGAGAACGAGTGGCGATCGACAATCGCCGCCCGTCCTTCAGGGAAATTTCATGGCCGTCGTCTTCTCGTGGCGCGAAGCAGCGGGCGATCACATGCCGCCATAGCTCGCCCTCGAGAGGCAGGCCCAGCAGGTCGCAGGCGGCAGGATTGGCTTCACGGACAATGCCCTGGGCGTCGATGACGATGACGCCGCCAGGCAGCAGATCGAGGAGGTTTTGCAGACGGTTGGCCAGACGCTCTTTTTCCGCCAGCTCCTGCATGCGCTGGGCGCTGACCACGGCCAGTTCGCCCTTGAGCTCGGTCACCCTAGCCTCAAGCATGCTGTAGGAGTCGGTAAGCTGGCTCGACATCTGGTTGAACAAGGCGAACGCCTGCTCAAGGCCAAGCCGGCTTGCCTGCTCTACGGACGACGATTGCCCCTGGGTTTCAGGAACAGGAGACATCTGGGCGGCTTGGGGCATCGTGCTCTCTCGCGTGGCTGACCGTCAGTTAAACGGAACGTTGAGAGAGACTTAGCAATACCCGTGCCGAAAAAAAACCGCCCGGTTTTCAACAGGTTAAAAAACAGGCGTCAATCATCCGCCTGTTCATCACCCTCGCGACGGCTCATGCCGTACTTGCGCATTTTTTCCACCAGCGTGGTGCGGCGGATACGCAGGCGCTCCGCAGCCCGCGCGACAATGCCGTTGGCATCGTCGAGCGCCTGCTGGATCAGGCCCTGCTCCAGACCACCGAGGTAGTCCTTCAGGTCCAGGCCTTCCGGCGGCAGCATGGCGGTGGCGGCGAAGTCCGGCGTGTGGCCATTGATCGCCACCCGCTCTTCCAGGTCGCTGCGCAGGCTATCCACCAACTGCTCGTCTTCGTCGTCGACATAGCGGAATTTCTTCGGCAACTCGACCACGCCGATAACACCGTAGGGATGCATGATCGCCATGCGTTCCACCAGGTTGGCCAGCTCACGAACATTGCCCGGCCAGCCATGGCGACAGAGCGACATAATCGCCGCGGAGTTGAAGCGGATCGAACCGCGCTTCTCATGTTCCATGCGCGAGATCAGCTCGTTCATCAGCAGCGGAATGTCTTCCACGCGCTCACGCAGCGGCGCCATCTCGATCGGGAACACGTTCAGGCGGTAGTACAGGTCTTCGCGGAAACTGCCGACCTCGATCATGCTCTCGAGGTTCTTGTGAGTCGCCGCGATGATCCGCACGTCGACGCTCTGGGTCTTGTTGCTACCCACGCGCTCGAAGGTACGCTCCTGCAACACGCGCAACAGCTTGACCTGCATCGGCAGCGGCATGTCACCGATTTCGTCGAGGAACAGGGTGCCGCCGTTGGCCAGCTCGAAACGCCCGGCACGGCTGGTGATAGCTCCGGTGAAGGCGCCCTTCTCATGGCCAAACAGTTCGCTCTCAAGCAACTCGGCCGGAATCGCGCCACAGTTGACGGGCACGAACGGCGCTTCGCGACGCTTGGAGTGATAGTGCAGGTTACGCGCAACCACTTCCTTGCCAGTCCCGGACTCGCCGAGGATCAGCACGCTGGCGTCGGTATCGGCCACTTGCTGCATCATCTGCCGCACATGCTGGATCGCCCGGCTGGTGCCGACCAGACTGCGAAAGAGGTTGGGCTCGCGATGGCGACCGCGCTCGCGGGCCTGATCGTACATCTCACGATAGACCTGGGCACGGTGCAGGGAATCGAGCAACTTGCTGTAGCTGGGGGGCATTTCCAGGGTGGAAAGCACTCGACGACGCTGGTCTTCCGGCAAGTCAATGGAAGAATTATCGCCCATTAACAAAACTGGAAGGAACTCATCCCAGGTTGAGAGTGTCTTTAACAGGCCCAAAAGTGCACCAGGAGCATTTACAGTCCCGATGAGGACACAGATTACTTCACGACTTGATGACAATGAGCCGACAGCCTGCTGCCAGTCATGGCTACCGCAGGGTAAATTTTCTTCGCCAAGAAAATTTAAAATCACCGCCAGGTCGCGGCGGCGGACGCTATCGTCATCAATCAGCAGAATTTTGGTTTCACGCCACATGCAATAGCAACTTCCCTAGTCAACTCAATGCCCGGAATCAGGGCAAGCTAGACGCTTGTAGGCATTTTGAGCCTGGTAGACGTCTGAAATCTGAAAACAGCCACTAGTTAAGTCAAAAAAGCGTGCACAGTCAAATTTATGGCGCACTGGATTCGGATTAACTTAGGGGTTAATTAACCGAACAGATGGTAAACCTTTGCTGCGTTCTGTGCTTGATGGATCTGCGACATCTCGTCGACTATCGCCTGACGCTCCCCTGTCGTCACTTCCAGAAGCTGCCGATAAACCCCAAGCAGCTCCTGCAGATTCTCGCGCAACGCGGCTTCATCTTCCGGAGTTTCACTCAAGATGTCTTCCATGCAGGAACGGCAGGCCAGATCCAACTGACCGATCGCTTCCCAGTTACGCTCGGCCAGGGCGGCGACCAGTGCTTCACGGGTTTCTTCGATGCGCTGCAATACAAGACTCATGGTGATCTCCTTAGAACTGCGGACCCGGCGCAGCGATGGCGTCCCAGCCTTCCTTGACGGTGCGCAGCAGATCGGCGACCTCGTCGAGAATCTTTGGATCGGTCTTGATGTTCGCCTCGGTGAGGCGCGTCATCATGTAAGTGTACAAGCTGTCTAGATCACCCAGGGTGTCAGGTGACTTTTCCAGATCGAGCCCTTCACGCAAGCCGCCGATAATGCCGATGGCCTTGCTGATGAATATACCTTTGTTGGGAATATCCTTGCGCTCCATCGCCCCCTTGGCCTGGGCGATACGATCCAGGCCGCCTTCCATCAGCATCTGCACCAGACGATGGGGGCTGGCTTCGGAAGTCTGCGCCTGGGCACCAATCTTCTGGTATTGCCGAAGGGCTAACATCGGATTCATGTTCTACCTCATCAAAACTCAAGGGTTCGTATAACCAGCGTATCGACCTGGCGTCAAAAAACTTTAGATCAAAAGCCAAAAGCCCGGGACGTCATGAACGTTGCCGGGCTTTTGTCGCCTTGTATCAATCAGCCTTTCTGTTGCGCGGTCAACGCCTCGAACATCGAGGTGATGTTGCTGGCGGTGGCTTTCAACTTGCCCACCAGGGTGTCCATGTCGTTGTACTTCTTGGTCAGTACTGCCGTCAGGGTCTCGATACGGCGGTCCAGGGCAGCCTGATCCGAAGCCAGCTTGGTCTTGGTCTTGTTCAGCGCAGTGGTGCGCTGATCGAGAACGCCGCCAGTCTGGGCAAAAGGCGCGATGGCCTTGTCCATGCGGTCCAGCAGGCCGTTTTCACCAGTGAACAGGGTCTGCACCTCGCCACCGAGCTTTTTGTCGTTCATCGCCGCAGTGAACTTGGTGGAGTCGAAGTCCAGGGCACCGGTCTTCTGGTTGGTGGTAATCCCCAACTGCGCCAGAACGGTCAGCTTGTCGCCGGACCCGACTTCCGACAGCGGCGCACGAATGGCCGCCAAGATCGAGCGTGGCAACGAGTCGCCAGTCAACTGGGCCGGGATGGTCGGCTTGCCGTCGTCATCCAGGGACGGCTTGGTCAGCGCGGTAACACTGTTGGCCACTGCGTTGTAAGCATCGACGAACTTCTGGATCGAAGCCTTCAAGCCATCGGTGTTGGCCGCGACGGTAATGGTCGAGGTACCTGGAGCGACCAGGTTGAAGGTCATCCCGGAAACCGCCTTGTCCACCGAGTTGCTCTTGCTGGTCAGCGCCATGCCGTCGACGGTGAACTTGGCATCCACTGCCAGGGCACCAATGGAACCGGCAGAGGTCGCAGTCATCGGCGAACCGGGAGCACCAACGACAGTACTGCCGTCGATTTCCAGGCCAGCAATACCGCTAAGGGAAATATCGGAGCCCGCACCGGTAGTGGTCGAGCCCACCACCAGACGCGATCCAAAGGAGTCGGTCACGATGTTCGCGCTGATACCCGCGCTTTTGAGCGATGCGTCGGCGTTGATCGAGTCACGCACCGACTGCAGGGTAGCGCCGGCTTTTACATCGAGGTTGTAGTTAGTGCCATTTTGACTGATTTTCAGGGTACCAGTCGGAATAGCACTTGTAGTACCGCCAGCGAAGGCAGCACTGGTGACTTTCGAGGAAGTCGCAAGATTCTGCACAGCGACAACATAGTTGCCATTGACCGCGGTATTGCCAGCGACCGCTGTTACATACTTGTTGTCGGAAGTAGTGGCGGCATAGCCGGGAAACTGCGGGTTGGTTTTGCTGCTGAGTTCGGTAATGGTGGTCCGAAAGGTCGACAACAAGGACTTCAAGGTGCCAATGCCGGAGATGCTTGCGGTGTTGTTCGCAGTTCCCCGGTCGATCTGACCTTGCTTGGCCGCTTTGTCAGCGTTCACCAAGGCTTTGACGATAGCACCGGTATCGAGGCCGGAGCCTAGACCGGTACCCGGTAGAATTGGACTTGCCATGGAGATCTCCCTTCAGTGTGTCGCCGGTCTTTTGACCATTACAACGTCCAAAAGAACATAGCAACAATTTTCATGCCAGCTGTCAGACTTTAGCGCTGAACAACAAGCTGCTCGCATCATTCAAACTATTGGCCAACTTCAGGACTTCTTCGTTGGGGATCTGACGAATCACCTCACCGGAGTCACTGGCAATGACCTTGACGACAACCTTGCCAGAAGGCTCGTCGATAGAAAATTCCAGGTTACGTTTGACCGATTGCACAAACTCTTCAATTTCCTTAATGGCCATTTTCAGTTTGTCCTGCTCGGTTTGCGCACTCTTACTCTCTTCCTTGACAGTCGGCAGCGCCACAACGTCCGCTCGAGGCTTCTCCACAGGCTTGTCAGCAACAGGCGTTGCCGGCTTGGCCGCAGGATAAGACAAGTTCAGCTTCATGCTCATATCCATGTCCATCACCTCTTAAAGTAAAAAGCGAGAGAGCACGACCAGCGCACTCCCCCGCCAAAGCTTAGTCAGCTATTACTGAAGCAGCTTCAGTACAGCGGACGGCAGTTGGTTGGCCTGTGCCAGAACTGCGGTGGAAGCTTGTTGCAGAGTTTGTTGCTTGGTCAGCTGTGCAGTTTCAGCAGCGAAGTCGGTATCTTGTACGCGACCCAGTGCAGCACTGGCGTTTTCGTTGATGTTCTGCAGGTTGGAGATGGTGCTGGTCAGACGGTTTTGTGCAGCACCGAGGTCAGCACGGCTGGAGTTGATGGTTGCCAGAGCCTTGTCGATCGCGTCGATCGAAGCCTTGGAGCTGGCTTCGGCGGTGGTGCTGTTGTTACCGGTAATGGCGATAGCACCGGAGTTAACACCCAGGGTGGTAGCGTCGAAGCCGCTGGCCAGAGTGATGGTGATCTGGTTGGTAGCACCGGTGTTGGAACCGACCTGGAAGGTCATGGTGCCAGCAGTACCGTCGATCAGGTTCTTGCCGTTCAGGTTGGTCGACTTGGCGATACGAGTCAGCTCGTCCGACATCGAAGCGAATTCTTTGTTCAGTGCAACACGGTCAGCAGTACCGTTGGAGTCGTTTCGTGCTTGAACGGCCAGTTCACGCATACGTTGCAGGATGTTGGTGGATTCCTGCATCGCGCCTTCAGCGGTCTGAGCGATGGAGATACCGTCGTTGGCGTTTTTGATCGCCATGGTCTGACCGCGGATCTGCGAAGTCATACGGGTAGCGATTTGCAGGCCGGCGGCGTCGTCTTTTGCGCTGTTGATTTTCAGGCCGGAAGACAGGCGAGTCATCGAAGTCGACAGAGCGTCGGAAGCACGGTTCAGGTTCTTCTGAACGTTCAACGATGTGACGTTAGTGTTTACTGTTAAAGCCATGACGAATTCCTCGTTGGTTGGGTACTGCGGCTTCCGGCCCTGGCAACCGCCGGGTATGGCCTAGAGAACCTTCGTAATAGTTATCGTCGGCAATGCAAGTTGCTTTAGGGGATTTTCAAAAAATTTTGCCATCAGCGTGCCACCCCTCGTAAATCAAGGGCTCGGCGTTCTTAAGCCGTGGAAAAATGACGCCAGAAAAATGCCGGAGAGGGCCCGAGCGAGGAGGTCGCCCGGGCAGGCAGGAAATATTTCAGCCCGTCGAGAGGGAACGCAGCACTTCAACACATTCGTATTGCAGGTAGTCGGCCAGGGCCAGCCAGTTTTGTTCTTGCTGGCATTCGAACATCAGGCCAAGCAATGCCTCCCAGTCCTGGCGCTGCTCTTGCGACGCGCTATCGATCACCGGCTGGATCGCCCCCATCAACTGGACCATGGTCATGGCCGCCTCAACATCACGCCCCAGGCGAAAGCCCTGGGCGCATTGCTGCAAGCGGGCGATCAACCCTTCGATTCCGCTCATTGGCTGAACTCCGGATGATAGGTCGTCCCGGCGATCATCGCCCCGTCCCGACTGCTGTTATAGAAGCGCACCCGCGGATGACCGGCGATAAAGCGCTCCAGCTCGCACAGGTAACTGCGGAAATTGAGTTGGGTCCTGACCCGCTGGCCATGCCCATCCAGCACCCAGTGCCTGGCCGCGCCCAACTGCGGCCCCAGCTCACCGTCGAGCCAGCCGGCATGGGTCTTGTTCATCGGGAAGGCAAAGTCGGCACCGAACAGGGTGACCTGCTCGGCACCCATTTTTACCGCCAGGTCCACCGCCGGATGAATCACGCTGCCACCGACATACAACTGTGCCTTGGGCAGTTGCTCGCGCATCCGCGTGTAAATCGGGCTGGCGGAATACCCGACATACCGCGGCCCCTGCCAGAGCGTCAGAATCTGCGGATCGACCATCGGCAGATAGACCAGGGTGATGGCTGCCGATTTTTCTGGCGGCAGGTGCAGGCCGGAAATCCGGTGATCGATACTGACCACAATGTCCGGCTCGATCCCCTGCTTGAGCAGCGGCCGGTAGGCGGTATCGACACAGATAAACAGAGGGCGCCGGGCTTGGGCACGAATCTCGCGCAAGCGCTCGAAATGCCGTTCCAGGCTCGGCCCGGTGGCAATCACAAAGACCTCGCGCCCCGGCTGGGTGCCGAACAACTCGGCCACGTCACTGTCGCCGGTCACCAACTCGGCACTCGATTGCAGGCGCTGGGTGACCTCCGGGGAATCGGCCACGAAGTCACGATTATTGAAGGCCAGGTGCACCTCACTGACCAGGCGATCGCGGATCTTGGCGTTGTAGTCATCCGCCAGCACCAGCTCGGAGGGCAAGGCAAAGAACGGCAACTGGATTTCCGCCAGATCGCCGGCATACCCCAGTTCGACTCGAGGATCGTTCAACCAGGCCTGCTGATCGAGCAATTGCAGTACCAGCGCAAATACGGCGCCGTTCAGGATGTGCACCTGCAAACGTTGCAGCGCCGGGTTTTCCAGCAGTATCTGCTGCAAGTCGCCCAAGCCGGTGCCGTACAGATGGATCACCGGGCTGTCGGCCGGCAGGCTCGCCGCCTGGGTTCGTGCTTCCGCCGTGCGATCGTGGCGGCTGGTGAGCTGAATGCCGGAAATACTCAAGGTCGAACCCAGGCCTTCGACCAGATCCGCCTGCAACCCGGCACTGTCTTCCGCCAGCAACCGTTCAAGCAGTCGTGGCCAGCGAGCCTGTATTGCCTGGGCATTGCCCTCGAAGCTTTCGCTCATGCTGTCTCGCCTATCTTCATGCAAAAAAAATAGCGCTCAGGGTACACCCTGGGCGCTATTTTTGGATGCCGCGGGATCAACTCATGGGCGATAGATAATCGCCGACCCCCAGGACAGCCCCACACCGAAGCCACTCAGGGCCACACGTTGCCACTTCGATTCGAGCACGTGCTTTTCCAGCAGCAGCGGAATGCTCGACGACACGGTGTTACCGGTCTCGACCATGTCCTTGATGAACTTTTCCGGCTCGCCTTCGAAACGGCGCGCCACGGCGTCGACGATCGCCGCACTGCCCTGGTGGATACAGAACGCATCGATCTGCTCCTCCTTCAGGCCCGACTCATCCAGCAACTCGTTCAAG
Source organism: Pseudomonas sp. SBT1-2 (assembly GCF_028640875.1). Classification (NCBI taxonomy): domain Bacteria; kingdom Pseudomonadati; phylum Pseudomonadota; class Gammaproteobacteria; order Pseudomonadales; family Pseudomonadaceae; genus Pseudomonas; species Pseudomonas sp. SBT1-2. The sequence continues at coordinate 32,429 of NZ_JAQZAA010000018.1, forward strand.
TGCGCCGGGACTTTCAGCAAGGCAAAGTTGAACACCTGGCGACCATTCATGAAAAACACCCCATCGGTGACTTTCAGGTGCGGAGCGCCGGAACCGTCGGTGCCGAACTTGGCCTTGCCCAGCTGCCAGGGAGCGTCTTCGCCCATCCAGGTCGCGGTCGCCGCATCTCCGAACAGCATGGTGGTGTTGCGGTCTTCCGGATCGACGATCTTCGAGTAAGGGTCGGCGGTGACCAGCAGGCCGTTCTTCAGGCCCACGGCTTCCATGAAGCCCTTGAGCGCGTAGATGCCGTAGACATAACCGGAGCAGCCCAGGGAAATATCGAAGGCCGCGACGTGAGTCGGCAGGCCCAGCTTGTCCTGGACGATGGCGGCGGTGTGCGGCAGGCCTTCTTCGTCGCCGTTCTGGGTGACGACGATCAGCGCGTCGATCGACTCGCGCGACAGTTGCGGGTTGTTGGCGAACAGCGCATTGACTGCTTCGACACACAGGTCCGAGGTTTCCTGCGTGGCGTCTTTGCGCGGCAGGAAGGCCGAACCGATCTTGCCCAGGATGAACTCTTCATCCTTCTCGAATTTTGCACCTTGTGCGTAATTGTCTACGCCGGCTACAGGCACGTAGCTCGCAATGCTCTTTATGCCAATCATTACGGCTTCCCAATAATAAACAGCTGAATACCCCGACCACCGGGACCGGGGCTGCCGACAAACAGACATCCTGGCGCCCCTGACGGGCGACAGCGGGAAGAATAGAAGGCTATCACTGCACCGTTTACCGGCCAGGCGCCATCTCCCCGGTCAATACAATACAGTGAAGATGCGCGTTATGACTCGCAGGTCACGCTATTTTGCCGAATCAGCCATACAAACGGCTATTCGACAAATGCCCAATCCAGTGCGGTACCGCGCTTGAGGGCCTGGCGCGCGCAACGCCCGAGGACTGCGTCGATGTGCTTGGGGGCCAGCCCCAGGCCCGGACGGATGGCCCTGACGTTATCGCCGCTGAACACCTCCCCCGCCGCCATATCGCGGGTGACATAGAGGGAACGGCGGTACAACACCGATTGCCGCTCGGCCTCGGTCGCGCCGTAACGCACCTGGCCCAGAGCCTGCCAGGCACGTTCGGTTTCCACCACCAGGCTGTGCAGCTCCGCCGGCTCCAGGGAAAAACTCGCGTCCACCCCGCCGGCGGCGCGGTCGAGGGTGAAGTGTTTCTCCACCACCGTGGCGCCCAGCGCTACGGCGGCCACCGAAACCCCGACGCCCATGGAGTGATCGGACAAACCGACCTCGCAGCCGAACAGCTCGCGCAAATGCGGGATGGTCAGGATGTTGCTGTTCTCCGGCGAAGCCGGGTAGGTGCTGGTGCACTTGAGCAGCACCAGGTCCTTGCAACCCGCCTCCCGGGCGGCGCGCACGCTTTCGTCCAGCTCGGCGATGCTGGCCATGCCAGTGGAAATGATCAGCGGCTTGCCGGTGGCCGCGACCCGACGAATCAGCGGCAGGTCGGTGTTTTCGAAACTGGCGATCTTGTAGGCCGGCACGTCGAGGCTTTCGAGGAAGTCCACCGCGCTCTCATCGAACGGCGTGGAGAACGCCAGCATCCCCAGCTCCCTGGCGCGGGCGAAGATCGGCGCGTGCCACTGCCAGGGTGTGTGGGCCTTTTCATACAGGGCATACAGCGAGGAACCGGCCCAGAGACTGGCCGGATCCTTGATGAAGAATTCGCCATGCTCCAGGTCCAGGGTCATGGTGTCGGCGGTATAGGTCTGCAATTTCAGGGCATGGGCGCCGGCCTTGGCCGCCGCCTCGACGATCTGCAGGGCAACGTCCAGCGACTGGTTATGGTTGCCGCTCATCTCGGCAATGATGAACGGCGGCGAGCCGGCGCCAATCGAGCGCGAGCCGATCTTGAAACTAGTCATTGGGGTTTTCCTTCGATTCACGCGTAAATTCGCCGGTGGCCGGGTCATCCCCGGCACGGCGCAATGGATTGCGGGTCATCTCGAACAGGGCCGCCGCCACCCGCGATGCGCCCTGCCCGTCGACCAATTGCCGGGAGCGTTGCGCCAGGCTCTGGCGCTGCGGGTAATCGCCGACGAGCGCCGCGACCGCCTGACGGATCTGCTCGACGCTCACCTTCTCGCTGGGCCCCAGGTAGACATGCATGCCTGCCTCGGCCAACAGCCGGGCATTAGCCTCTTGATTGCCAGCGACGCTGATGCACAGGGTCGGCAGGCCCAGGGCGGCGCGCTCCCAGCTGGTGCCGCCGCCGGCACCGATAAACAGGTCGGCCTCGGCCATCAAGCGGGAAAAGTCGCTGACATAGGCGTGCAAGCGCCAATGCCCACGACCGGCCGCCAGTTCCTGCATCTGCGCCCAGGCCGGGTTACCAGCCCCGGCGACAAAATCCACTTCCAGGCCGTCGAACGCACTCAAGGCCAGCATCGCCTGGTATGTCTGGCTGGCCGCATCGAAACCGCCGAAATTCACCAGCACCCGATTCGCTCGCTCGCGAATGGCGATCGGCGGGCAGCGAAACTCCTCGCGCAGCAAGGCGAAATGCGGCCCCAGCAGCGCCCGACACTCAGCGTCGATCAAATCGGCATAGGCCTGCGGTGTGCCGCTGAAGTTCTGGTCGAGCAACAGGTCGACGGCATGCCGTCGGTTGGCCAGGTCATCGATGGCGGCAATCCGCGGCGCCCATTGCCGCGCCGCCTGCTGCCACTGCCAGTCGAGGCCGTAGTGATCGACCAGCACCCAGTCGAATCGCGGCTGATCCTGCAACGCAGCCTGCAAGGCGGCGATATCCGCCTGCCAGGGCAGCGGCGCCTCGATGTCCTGCGCGCATTCACCCGGATAACTCGCCGGCAGGGCGAACGTCAGGAAACCCAGCTCGGCCAGACGATCCAACTGCTGCCCGGGCAAGCTTCGGCAAGCGAATGCCACTGTGGCGCCCTGCTCGCGCAACGCCCTGGCCAGGGTCAGGCAGCGGGCGATATGGCCGCTGCCAATGGCCGGCGAGGCATCGGCCCGGATCAGCACCCTCACTCCAGCTCTCCACCGGCTTTTAGCGCCGCGTACAGGTACTCCGCGCGCAGCCAGTCTTCCTCGGTGTCGATGTCCTGCACCAGATGGCGCGGCAGGATCACCGGCAGGCTGAGCGGGGAAAACACCAGGTCGCCGCGCAGCCAGGCCTCGCTGCGCCCCCAGTAGAACTGCCCGGCATCCTGATAGGCCGGCGGCAGGTCCTGGGAGCGCGTGTTGCGAAACTCCGGATAAAGCGAGGTCAGCGCGCCCTGCTCGTCGAGGGTCAGGGCCCGCTGCACCGGAAACGCGAAGCTGCACACGGAAAACGCGAAGGACTTCTCAGGATGAGCCTCCAGCGCCGCCAGGCCCTGGCGCAGGTAGCGCAGCTGCAGCAAGGGCGCGGTGGCATAGATGCAGCAGGTGTAATCGAAGGTCTCGCCACGCTCGCGCAACGTATTCAAGGCATGCACGATCACCGGCCCAGTGCCGGTGAAATCGTCCGCCAGCTCGGCCGGGCGCATGAACGGCACCGTGGCGCCGCAGGCCCTGGCCAGCTCGGCGATCTCCGGGTCGTCGGTACTGACCAGCACCTGATCGAACAACCCGGAGCACAGCGCCGTCGCAATCGAGCGGGCAATCATCGGCACGCCGTCGAACGGCTTGAGGTTCTTGCGCGCGATGCGTTTGCTGCCGCCACGGGCGGGAATGATGGCGATGGCACTCAAGGCTGGGCGGGCTCCTGGATAAGCTGGCGCAATTGCTCGACCACATACGTCTGCTGCTCATCCTCCAGCGCCGGAAACAGCGGCAGGCTGATGGCCTCGGCGTAGTAGCGCTCGGCCTCGGGGAAATCCCCCGCGGCGAATCCCAGGTCGCGGTAATACGGCTGCAGATGCACCGGGATGTAATGCAGATTGACCCCGACCCCGGCCTCGCGCAATACCTCGAATACCTCGCGATGGGAGCGGCGGATGCGTTCGGGTTGCAAGCGCACCACGTACAGATGCCATGCCGACTGCGCCTGCTCCTGAGCCTGCGGAAGGGTCAGCGGCAGATCGGCCAGCAGGTGGTCATAACGGGCCGCCAGCTGCCGGCGCCTGGCAATGAACGCATCGAGCTTGTCCAGTTGGGACAAGCCCAGGGCCGCCTGCAGATCGGTGATGCGGTAATTGAAGCCCAGCTCGGTCTGCTGGTAGTACCAGGGTCCGTGGCTGGGCTCGGTCATCTGCGCCGGGTCGCGGGTCATGCCGTGGCTGCGCAAGCGCCGCAGGTGGTCCGCCAGTTGCGGGCTGTTGGTCAGGACCATGCCGCCCTCGGCGCTGGTGATGATCTTCACCGGATGAAAGCTGAACACCGTCATCGTCGCGAATTCGCCACAGCCCACCGGCCGCCCGGCATAGGAGGCACCCACCGCGTGGGAGGCATCCTCGATCAGCACGAAGCCATAACGCTGCGCCAGCTGCGCCATGGCGCGCATGTCGCAGCTTTGCCCGGAGAACGCCACCGCCACCACCACCTTGGGCAGGCGGCCCGTGCGTTCGGCGGCCTCCAGCTTGTGCGCCAGCGCCCGGGCATCCATGTTCCAGGTGTGCGGATCGATATCGACAAAATCCACCTCGGCGCCGCAATAACGGCCACAGTTGGCCGAGGCCAGGAAGGTATTGGGCGTGGTCCACAGCCGGTCTCCCGGTCCCAGCCCGGCGGCCAGGCAGGCAATGTGCAAGGCCGCCGTGGCGTTGCATACCGCCACCCCATGGCCGGCCTCGCAGCGGGCTGCCATGGCCTGTTCGAAGCGTTCGATGGTCGGCCCCTGGGTCAGCCAGTCGGACTGCAGCACCGCGACCACCGCATCGATGTCCGCCTGGTCGAGACTCTGGCGCCCGTAGGGAATCATGCCGACAGCCCGGCATGCAGCTCGGCGATCTGGCCCACCGAGAGAAAATGCGGATTGGTGTCGGAGCGGTATTCGAACTGCTCGTCCACCGGTCGCCCGCGCTCGCCCAGGCCGTCCACGGCGAAATCGACATTGACGTTGGTAAAGCGGATCGACGGCTGGATGGTGTAGTGATCGGCGAACTCCAGGGTCATGCGCGCGTCATCCAGCGGCACCATCAGCTCGTGGAGTTTTTCCCCCGGACGAATGCCCACCTGCTTGTGCGGCAGGTTTTGCGCCATGCCACGCGCCAGGTCGACGATCCGGATCGACGGGATCTTCGGCACGAAGACTTCACCGCCATGCATGCGCGAGAAGCTGTCGAGCACGAACTGCACCCCGTGATCCAGGGTGATCCAGAAACGGGTCATGCGTTCGTCGGTGATCGGCAGCTCGCGGGCGCCTTCGGCGATCAGCTTGCTGAAGAACGGCACCACCGAACCCCGGGAGCCGGCCACGTTGCCGTAGCGCACCACGGCAAAACGGGTCGGCTGGTCGCCGGCGATATTGTTCGCCGCGACGAACAGCTTGTCCGACAGCAGCTTGGTCGCGCCATACAGGTTGACCGGGCTGGCCGCCTTGTCGGTGGACAGCGCGACCACTTTCTTCACGCCATTGTCGATGGCCGCGGCGATGATGTTTTCCGCGCCGTTGACGTTGGTGCGGATGCACTCGGTGGGGTTGTATTCCGCGGCCGGCACCTGCTTCAGGGCCGCGGCGTGCACCACATAGTCGATCCCGCGCATGGCCTGGCGCAGGCGCTCGGCATCGCGCACGTCGCCAAGGAAATAACGCATGCAGGGCGCATTGAAGGTCTGCTGCATTTCGTACTGTTTCAGTTCATCGCGGGAGAACACCACCACCCGCTTGGGCTGGTATTGCTCCAGCAGACGCCGGATGAAATTGCGCCCGAACGAACCGGTGCCGCCGGAGATAAAAATCGATTTGCCGTTGAACATGCCTTGAGTCCTTTTTCCTGTCAGCCAGGCTTATGCGAGCAGCTGTGCCCAGTCGACACTGGCAGGAGCGCCAGGGGTGAAGCCCTTGCCGCTCCGGCTCAGGTTCTGGTTGTAGGCCACATCGTGCTCGAAGCGGGCCTGCCATTTGTCACGCAGCGCCGCCGCGGCCTGGGCATCGTCCGCCAGGGTGCCCGGATGGAGGATCTGCACCTGCGGGGTCCAGACCGTCAACAACCCGGCTTCGGCGACCTTCAGGCACAGGTCGACATCAGCGAATGCCTCGGCGAAATGTTCTTCGTCCAGGCCGCCGACGGCGTTGTAGACGTCCTTGCGAATCATCAGGCAGGCGCCGGAGACGGCCGAATAGTTCTGTTCGGCCAGCAAGCCGTTCAGGTAGCCACTGGCGCCTTTCGGCTCACCGGCGAATGCCGCGCCCAGATGCTCGTTCAGCCCGAGCACCAGGCCGGCCGAGGTGGTCCCACCCTTGGCATCCACCAGGCGCGCGCCGACGATCCCCACTTCCGGCCGCTGCGCCTGATTGAGCAGGCTCTCCATCCAGTCGGCATTGACCACTTCGCCGTCGGCCGCCAGCAGCACCAGGTAGTCGCCGCGGGCCTCCTGGCTCGCCGCGTTGTACAGCGCCGCGCCGCTCAGGCACTGCGGGCTGCGCAGCACGCGGATACGATCGCCCTTCTGCTCCAGGCTGGTGAGCCAGTCGGCCAGTTCTGCGGACTGGCTATGGTTGTCGCCGATGACCACTTCGTAACGCTGGTAGCGCGTGCGTTGCAGCACGCTGACCAGGCAAGGCTGCAACTGCTCCAGGTTGTCTTCGCTGCGCAGGATGATCGAGACCAGTGGACGTTCGCCATGACCGTAGTTGATCTGGTAGACGCCGGTTTGCGCCGAGCTGACCTGGGCCCGGTAGCCACGCTTGCCCAGATGACGGGTCAACACCTGGCTGTACTGGGTGTTCTCCTCTGCTGTCGGGGCCTGGCCGAGCAACAGCGGTTCGGCCAGGTGGGCCAGGCCCGCCAGCCCGCCGTCTTCGATCAGGCGCAGCAGCAGGTCGTATTCCATGGCTTGTGGAAAGGCCGTCGAATAGCCGCCGGCAGCCGCCAGCACATCCCGGCGAATCAGCCAGTGGCCGGCCATCATGTCCGGCACGCTTTGCAGCAGGTCGAGGTTGATACCCGGGCGGAACACATCCTTCAGCGCGCCATCGGCGCCGTAGTGGATTTCGTCCATGGCCACCGCGCGGCACCCTTGCGCGCCGAGCAGTTCCAGGCTCGCGCGCAGCAGGCCGCTGGCGGTGAAACGCTCGCCGGCACGGGCCAGGAGCAACCAGTCACGGGAGGATTGCGCCGCGACCTGGTTGATTCGCTCCACATAGTTGCTGGTGCTGACCTTGACGAAATGCACAGTGTCCTTGGCGGTGGTGGTCGCCGGCAGGTCGCCCGTGGTGAAGACCACCACCTGGAAGGAGCGGCAATGGCCGTTGACCAGGCTGTCGAAGGTCGCCTGCAACTTGACCATGTCCGCGTCGAGGTCGAGCAGCAGGATGCCGAAGCTCGGTCCACCGTTGTGCCGGGCCAGGTGCTCGTTGATCGCCTTGAGCTGCTGCGCCTCGGGGTTGCGCGCCTCCAGCCACTTCAGCAGGCGACCCGAAGGCATGTTCTCCAGCAGCCCCGGGCCGTCCTGGAAAGGCACCGACGCCAGGCGCTCGGCCCAGGCCTGCAATTTGCGGGCATCGTTCTGCTCCTCGGAGTCCTGCTCCGTGGAAGCCTGCAGCGAGGCCGCCAGACGCCGGACCACCTCAAGGTTGAACAGGTTGCACGACAGCGCCTCCCACAAGCGGCTGCGCAGGGTGCGGTCGGTGTCGTTGGGTTGTACCTGCATCAGTTCCTGCTGCTTGAGCAGTACGCCTTCAAGCTCCTGGAGCTGCAGGCGGCCAGCCGGCATCGCATGCATGAGGAATTCGAACTCGGTCAACAGGTCGAACATCGGCTTGTTGTAGAACGGCATCTCGACGAACTGCTCCGGGCCGAACGAACGCACCGGCTCGGCCCCGGGCTCGACCCAGGCCGAACGGAAAATCATCTTGCCATTGAGCGAGCGCCCGGTGAGCAGGCACTCGGCCATGGCCCTGAAGCTGTCCAGGGCAAGCTGCTTGGCCTGTTGCGGCCCCTGGGCGCTCAAGCCGGTGGGCAACGACGACAGGAACCCGGCGAACGCCTCGCGCTGGGCCACCGACTTGGCGTCGCCGTAGGTCAGCACCGTCAACACATCGGTGTTGTGCTCCGAGGCGTTGTAGTTGACCTCCCGCACGGCGAACGGGATCGGCAGGATCCGTGCCTTGGCCGAGGCCAGCAGGAAGAAGGTATGGCCGATTTCCTGCCATTCGAAGCTGGTCCCCGGCGGCAGCAGGCTGTACCACTGTTGCAGCAGGTCGGTGCGGGTCACCGCGTAGAACGGCGGCAGGAAATGGCTCATGAACGCCATGACCCGCTCGCCGGCATCTTCCGAGGCGTAGTCCTCGATCACCCGGCAATCGCGCCGGTAGTAGTTCACCTCGGCGGCGCGGGCCAGGTACATCATCCCGTAGCCGTGGCACAGGCCGTAGTCGGGGTTGGCTTCGAGAAACTCCACCGACTCGGTCAGCGCGCCATGCAGCAGGAAGTCGTCGTCGGCGGCAAACACCATGTACGGCGTCGTCACCTGACCGACACCGTAGGTCAGCTTGTCCTGCAGGCCCTTGTAGGTGTACTGCGGCAGATGCCGGTAGTCGACCTGGGGGAACTGCCCGGCCAGGCTTTCGTCGGCGTGCAGCGAAGAGTCCAGCACCAGGATCTTGCAGGGGTAGGTGCTGTAGTACTGCAAGGTGCGGCGCAAGAACGCCTTGCGATTGTGGGACATCACCACCAGCGTGAAACGCTCGCTCAACGGTGCGCTAGTGTTTTGAGCCTTGTCTTGAACCTGCATCAGTGTTTCCCCACAACCGGCAAAGTGCTGTTACCTGCAAACCATTGAATTCAACGAACGCGACGCAGATAGCCATCCGGCGCCACGGTGATCAGCAGCTTGTTCTGCATCTGGTAGTCGATCTCGAAGTCGCGGTTCTCTTCCAGGTACGCCCAGACCGCGGTTTTCGGGTTGTCGCCCGGGCCCCATGGACGGTCCGGGAAGAAGTCCGCCGGCATATCCTCGACCACGGTGTCCATCACCACGCAGTAGCTGTCCACCGACACCAGCGGCGCATACAGGCGCAGCTCTTCGAGCACGTGCTCGTGGGTGTGGTTGGAGTCCAGGACCAGGATGACTTTCTTGCCCGCGGCCGCGGCACGCACCTGCTCGGCAATCGCCGGATCGATACTCGAGCCTTCGATCATCTTGATCCGCTTGCTCATCGGATGGCTTTCGATGGCTTCGCGGTTATGGGCGCGGATATCCAGGTCGATGCCCAGCACTTCGCCGTGGCCCTGCAGTTCGAGCAGCGAGGCGTAGTAGATGATCGAGCCACCGTGGGCGATGCCGCATTCGATCACCAGGTCCGGCTTGACCCGCCAGATGATCTCCTGCATGGCCATCATGTCCTGGGGCAGCTGGATGATCGGGCGGCCCATCCAGGAGAAGTGATAGCTGTACTTGTGGCCGGCGGACTCGTTGAAGAAGTCGCGCGCCAGGCCCTTGAGTTTCTGGTCTTCGCCCTGGGCGCGGATCTGCTCCTGGCACTCGGCTTCGAAGGCTTGGTTGATGCTGTTGTCGGTCATGGTCGGGTCTCAATAAACGTCATTGGAACGAAGCGCTGTCGACTGCGTGATAGACATAACGCCCATCGGTCATGCGCTTGATTTCGTCGAGATAGTTGGAATTCATCACAAACAGGTTGGCGCCCTCGGGCAAGGTCGCCATGACCTCTTCGGGGGACGACACGCGGGCGCCGCTCAGGGGCAGGTAACGGCCCTGCTTGGCCGGATTGATATCCACCACCTGGTCCACCGAAACGCCCGCGCGCTGCAGGAACAGCGAATAGATCACGCCCTTGGACGACGCGCCCCAGATCGCCGAACCCGCCTCGGGCTGGGCCTGGATGATCTGCTTGGCGCGCTCGATGCTGGCGGTGAAATCCAGCGGCATCTCCAGGCGCGCAACCGCTGTCTCGCCCGGCTCACGCAAGGTGCCGAGGTCGGCCACCACGTACAGGTACTGGCCGCCGAACAGGTGACCGGCTTCGTGTACGGTGCCGAACATCCGCCGCAGGTCATCCAGGCGGAAGTAGTTCACATGCTCGTAGAACACGTCGAACCAGGCGCGATGCTCGACGATCCAGTCGAAGCACGGCACTTCGATGTAGATCTGCCCGCCCTGGTTGGCCTCGGCCATCTCCGCCAGGAACGCCCGCGGGTCGGCGATATGCTCCAGCACATGGCGCAACACCACGGCATCGGCCGACAGGCCCAGGCCACGGGTAAAGGGCGCCTTGATCACATCGGCGTTATCGCCCTCGTAGGCCGGGTCGATACCGGTAATGCGGTAGCCCCGCTCACGCAGCAGCTCGAGGAAATAGCCCTTGCCGCAACCGACCTCGATCAACTCGCGGCCCTTGAAATGCCGGGCGATGATGCCCTCGACATCCTGCAGGTGGCGCTGGAACTGCGCCGAGTGGGCCTGCTCGTTCTGGTAGTCGCTGTCGTAGCTCAGCTTGTCGGGGTCGAAAGCCTGGTTGAAGATCAGGCCGCTCTCCTCGTCCTGCACCAGCACCATGTCGGCAGAGGCCGACGCCCTGGCGCTCTGCGCATCGGCGAAGGTACGGTTCTGCAGCACCGGCAGGTCCATGACCCGATACAACTCATGCCCCATGTTCTGCTCCCAATAGTTGTTGCAGGCGCTGGTTCGCCCCCCAGAACGCCATGGGCTCATGGGCGGGATAGGGGTAATGCCCCAGGTTCAGGCGGATCATCGAGCCGCGCTCGCGCACCCGTCGTTCGACCAGCGCGCGAACCGATATCGGCTGGCCGCTGGAACAGTTGACCACCCCGGAAAAATCCCGCCGTTGCAGCAGCGCCGCAAGGCTGGCGGCGGCATCCTCGATGGCCAGGTAATCGCGCAGCTGTTCGCCGGCGGACATGTCGAACACCGCATCGCCGGCGTCGATCGCCCGGTCCAGGGCGGCCAGCAGGCTGTTGGGGTTCTGCCCAACACCATGCAGATAGAACAGCCGCGCCCATTGCAAGGTGAAAGGCAGCTGCTGCTGCAGGTTTTCCAGGAACAGCCGCAGGCTGTGCTTGGCCAACCCATAGGGATTACTCGGCTGCGCCGGTGTCTGCTCGTCGAGCGGACCGCTCTGCATACCGTATTCGAAACAGGTACCGGTGATCATGACCTGGGGCACGCCTGCCTCGACCGCGGCCTTGATGAACCGGTAGTCGGCCATCAGATTGTGCTCGAGATGGAACAGCGCCTTGTAGTTCGGCAGCCCCGGCCAGGCCAGGTGCGCCAGGGCATCGACGCCGTCGACCAGGGAGGCGATATCGCTGTCGGCGGCATGCACGTCCGCGGCCACCCGCTCTACCGCTCCAGCCCAGGGCATGGCGGCCAGCTTTTGTGGATCACGGGCCAGCGCCCGTACCTGGCAGCCGCGGGCCAGCAAGGCGGCGACCAGATGCCGGCCGACAAATCCGCTGGCCCCGGTGACCAGTACCTTCAAGCCACTCACAGCAGCTTCAACTCGGGCACGGCGATCACGAAACGTCCGCCCCACTGGCGAACGTGGGCCAGCTGCTCGCTGACTTCCTGCAACAGGTTCCACGGCAGCACCAGCACATAGTCCGGGCGCTCGCTGTCGATACGCTCTGGCGCAACCACCGGAATCCGGCTGCCGGGCAGGAACTTGCCCTGCTTGTGCGGGCTGGCGTCGGCGACCCAGGCCAGCAGGTCCGGCTTGACCCCGGCGTAATTGAGCAAGGTGTTGCCCTTGGCCGCGGCGCCGTAACCCACCACGCGCTTGCCTTCGGCCTTGGCCTGGAGCAGGAAGCGCAGCAGCTCATGCTTGATCCGCTCGGCGGCCGGCGCCAGGGTTGCGTAGTACTCGGGGGTCTTCACGCCCGCGTCGAACTCGGTTTGCAACTGCTGCTGCACCGCCGGTTGCACGGCGCGGCGTTCGCCGTCCTTGCGCTGCACGAAAACCCGCAGCGAACCGCCATGGGTCGGCAGCTGGCAGACGTCGAAGACTTCCAGTCCGTTGCGCTCGCACAGTGCCTGCACCGCGGTCAGCGACAGATAGGAATAGTGTTCGTGATATAGGGTGTCGAACTGCGCGCCGGCCATCAGCGTCAGCAGTTGCGGGAATTCGAAGGTGGCCACGCCGGTCGGCTTGAGCAGCGTCGCGAAACCACCGAGGAAATCATTGATGTCCGGTACATGGGCCAGCACATTGTTGGCCGCCATCAGGTCCGCCGCCCAGCCTTGGTTTTTCAGCTGCGCGGCGGTGTCGCGACCGAAGAACAGCTCACGAATCTCCAGGCCTTTTTCCCGCGCGGCTTGCGCGGTGCTGCGGGTCGGCTCGACGCCCAGGCATTTGATCCCGCGAGCGGCCACGTACCGCAACAGGTAACCGTCGTTGGCGGCGACTTCCACCACACGGCTGTCAGCCGTCAAGCCAAAGCGCTCGACCATCTCGGCCACATAGCGCTCGGCGTGGGCCAGCCAAGTGCTGGAGAACGAACTGAAATAGGCGTATTCGGCATCGAACAGGCTTTCGGCGCTGGTGTAATCCTCGGTCTGTACCAGCCAGCATTGCTGGCACACGGCAACCTTCAGCGGCACCCATTGCTCGGCCTGTTCAAGACGCTCGGCATGCACATAGGCGTTGGACGGTGGTGAGGTGCCGAGGTCGATCAACGGCAGGCTCAGCGGTGCGGCGCACCCACGGCAGTTCATAGACGCACTCCAGCAAAGTGTTGATCGAGCGCGGGATGGCTGGAATCCCGGGCCGACAGATTATTGACAGGCAACGGCCAGGCAATCGCCAGCCGTGGATCATTCACCGACAGACCGCCCTCGTGCTCCGGCGTGTAATCGCCGCTGTGCAGGTAGAGCAGCTCGGCGTCGTCGGTGAGGGTCTGAAAACCGTGGGCGAATCCGGCCGGGATCAGCAGGCTGCGGCCATCGCCGGCCTTCAAGTGCTCGGCGTGCCAGTGCAGAAAGGTCTCGGAGTCCGGACGCAGATCCAGCGCCACATCCCACACCTCGCCGCGCAGACAGGTAATCAGCTTGGCTTCCGGCGCATTGGCGTTCTGGTAATGCAGACCGCGCACACTGCCCTTCTCGCGGGTACAGGAATGGTTGATCTGGCGGATATGAAACTCGCTGCCGAATGCACTCAGACTGCCTTCGCAGAACAGCCGGGCGAAGTGTCCGCGCTGATCTTCGAAGCGTTTGTGCTGGACGCTGAACAGCCCGGCCAGCGGCAGCTGTTTCAAGGAAAACTCGCTCACAGCGCGCCCCGATACAGGTTCAGTTGGGCGAGGGTCACAGCGCGCATATCGTCGCCACGTTGCCAGGCCAGGTGCCAATCCAGGGTCTGCGCCAGGCATTGCTGCAGCGACCAGCGCGGTTGCCAGGCCAGCAGCTGGCGTGCGCGGCTGCTGTCCAGGCGCAACAGGCCGGCCTCGTGCAGGTCGCTCGGTTCGATGCGCAAGCCGGGGGCCGCCGGCCAGCGCGCGGCCAGCAACTCGACCACTTCGCCGACGCTGCACATGTCCACTTCGCTTGGCCCGAAGTTCCAGGCCCCGGCGAACTGCGGCCCTTGTTCGTAGAGCCCGGCGGCCAGTTGCAGGTAGCCGGCCAGTGGCTCCAGGGCGTGCTGCCACGGGCGCACCGCCTGCGGGTAGCGCAGGGTCACCGGCTCGTCGGCCGACCAGGCCTTGAGCACATCGGGAATCAGCCGTTCCGGGGCAAAGTCGCCGCCGCCCAGCACGTTGCCGGCACGCGCCGTGGCCAGGGCCAGGCCGTGTTCGGCGTACTTGTCGGCCGGGAAGAATGAGGCGGCATAGGACTGCGCCAGCAATTCGCAGCACGCCTTGCTGCTGCTGTAGGGGTCATGCCCACCCAGGGCTTCGTTTTCGCGGTAGGGCCACAGCCATTCCTGGTTGGCGTAGACCTTGTCGGTGGTCACCAGCACGCAGGCGCGCACGCCGCCGACCTGGCGGATCGCTTCCAGCAGGTTCAGGGTGCCCATCACGTTGCTCGAGTAAGTACCCAGCGGGTCACGATAGCCCTCGCGTACCAACGGTTGCGCCGCCAGGTGCAGGACGATTTCCGGCTGCGTCTCGGCGATCAGCTCCAGCAAGGCGCCAAGATCGCGCAGGTCGCCACGCTGGTCGTTGATGCCCTCGGCGACCCGCGCCAGCTCGAACAGGCTCGGCTCGGTCGCAGGGTCCAGGGAAAAACCGCTGACTTCGGCCCCCAGGCTTTGCAGCCACAGGGTCAGCCAGCTGCCCTTGAAGCCGGTGTGGCCGGTCAGCAGGACCCGCTTGCCGCGCCAGAATTGCGGGCTCAGTCCCATTGCTTCCATGGGGCCTCCCCACTCTGCCAGAGCTGCTCCAGGTGGTTCTTGTCACGCAGGGTGTCCATCGGATGCCAGAAGCCGTCGTGCTGGAAGGCGTGCAACTGGCCTTGCCGGGCCAGGGTAGTCAGCGGCTCGGCTTCCCACACCGTGTCGTCGGCGCTCAGCAGCGGCAACACCTTGGGCGACAGCACGAAGAAGCCACCGTTGATCCAGCCACCGTCACCGCGGGGCTTTTCGGTAAAGCCCAGGACGCTGTCGCCGTCGCGCTCCAGAGCGCCGTAACGGCCGGGCGGCTGCACCGCGGTGACGGTCGCGTGCTTGCCGTGGGCCAGGTGGAAGTCCACCAGGGCGCCGATATTCAGGTCGGACACACCGTCGCCGTAGGTGAAGCAGAAGGCTTCTTCGTTCTCCAGGTAACGCCCGGCCCGGCGCAGACGGCCGCCGGTCATGGTTTCCTCACCGGTGTCGATCAGCGTCACGCGCCAGGGCTCGCTGTAGTTCTGGTGAACGTCCATGCGGTTTTCCCGCATGTCGAAGGTGACATCGGAGGTGTGCAGAAAGTAGTTGGCGAAGAAGTCCTTGATCGCGTACCCCTTGTAGCCCAGGCAGATCACGAAGTCGTGAATGCCGTGGGCGGAGTACTGCTTCATGATGTGCCAGAGAATTGGCTTGCCACCAATCTCGATCATCGGCTTGGGCTTGAGATGGGACTCCTCGCTGATGCGCGTACCCAGGCCACCCGCCAAAATAACTGCCTTCATCGTCTCCCCTCTTGTTCGTCACAGGGCTCTGCCAAGCTGTACCGAGCTTTTTGCGGGCCTTCTGGATAAAACCTTGTGCCGTTGACGGCGTTTCGCGGGTCAGCGAAAACGCTCGTTTTATGGCGATATCGAGGGGGGCTTGCAGGAAACGCGCCAGCTCCTGGGTCCCGGGTCCATGACCCTGGGGCTGTGGAATAGGCCATGGGACAGTACGACAAGAGGTGCTTGAGCGGCGAAACCTGCCCCTGAATCGCCGCCATAAAAAAGCCAGGCGTCTAAGCCTGGCTGGTTGTGTTCCCGCACCCCATCAATCCGGCAACCACCCCTGCAGCCATAGATTCAGGTTGTTGCCCCGCAGCATGTAGTCGCGCAGGACTTCTTCGCGCAGCGCATCGCCCATGCGGTAGCTGGCGTCGGGGTCGGCCAGGTGCATGCGGATCGCCTCGATCCACTCCTGGGTGCTGTTACTCACGACCTTGGTACACGGCAGGTAGCCGCGATAGGCCTCGGTGTCGGTGCAGATCACCGGGTAACCGCAGGCACCGTATTCCAACAGGCGCAGGTTGCTCTTGCAGTCGTTGAAGATGTGAAACTCCAGCGGCGCCAGGGCCAGGTCGAGGTTGAGGCTGGCCAGTTTGAACGGGTAGGCCTGCAGACTAATGACGGAGTGGAACTCATGGACATAAGGCCGCAGCTCGTCCGGACACATGCCGAAGAACACCCACTCGACTTCATTGGCCAGCTCACGCACCACATCGACAATAATTTCCAGGTCGCCGGTGTGGCTGGTCCCTCCCCCCCAGCCTACCCGTGGCTTGCTCGAGGTGCCGCGGCGGCTGGTCAGACTACCCCAGGGATCGACCGGCAGCATGTTCGGCACGATCCGGATATCGCTGTGCATTCCCGACAGCGTATCGGCCAGCGGTTGCGTGGTGACCACTACCCGATCACACAGAGCAATGCTCTGGCGCAGCATTTCTTCGGTATTGACCGGCGTGTTGCGCGCATGGGAGTTTTTCTTCGGCGCGCTGATCACGTAGTCGTCCAGCTCGAATACCCTCAGGGCACTGGAGTAGTTTTTCATACGCTGGATATCGCTCTCCGCGCCGCCGCTGTAGCGACATTGCAGAATGATCGAATCGGGGGACAGGCGCTCAATCTCCACACTCGACGGGGACTCATAGGCGAACCGACCGAGCAGCCGCCCTTCCTCTTCCAGCGCCATGAGGGGCGCGGTCACCCGATAATGGCCCACTGCCGTTTTGGTTACCGGCAAGCCGAGCACCAGCGGCAAGGCCCGGGTCGAGAACGGGTTCCAGTTGTCGCGCAGCCCCACCTCCAGACTGAAGCTGGAATACCCCAGGCTCAGGGCCGGGTTGTAGGCCGGATCGCGGGCGACCAGAGGCATCCAGCGGCGATAGAAGGTGTCGTGCTCGCGCTCCTGTCGCTCCAGGGCTCCTGGCTCTTGCGGCGCCTGCTCGACGGGCGCCAGCATCAAGCTGGCATAGGGCGTCCAGACCACCAGGTAACCGTCGCGGTTGACCCGCAGGCACAGGTCGACATCACTCAGCCCCCGGGAATAGCTGACCTCATCCAGCTGGCCGACACTGTCAAAGACTTCCTTGCGCACCATCAGACAATCGCCACTGACCGCACTCCAGCTCTGCGGCACCTGCAAGCGCTGCATGTAACCGCGGGCGCTGGCAGCCTCGCCTTGGAACGGCGAACTGGCAGCGCCGGCCAGGCCAAGGATCAGCCCCGCATGCACAATCGAGCCGTCCAGGCCGAGCATCCGTGCTCCCACCACGCCGACTTCCGGCCGCCGGGCGTGATTGAGCAGTTCGTCCAGCCAGTCGCTGGAGCAGATCAGGGCATTGGCGCTGAGCAACAGCAGGTATTCGCCGCGCGCCTGTTGCGCTGCGTAATTGCGTACCGCCGCCTCAGTGCCGCTGCCGGCGAACGGCAACACCCGCAGCATGTCGGCGCCCAGCTGCGCCATCGCCTCCAGCCAAGCGGCCATGGCCGGGTCGCGGCTGCCGCTGTCGACGATCAGGATCTCGTAATGGCTGTAGGCAGTCTTTTCGATCAGGCTTTCGGTGCAGCGCTGCAAGGCCGCCAGCGAATCGCCGGCCTGGATGATGATCGACACCAGCGGCCGCTGCGGGAACAGGTAGTCGATGTGGTTGAGCAGCGGCAATTCGTCATGACGAATCCGGTGCTCGACGCCGATCCTGTCCAGATGCGCACCGACCAGGCCGGCGTTGCCCTCGATCACTTCGGGCAGCGACAGCCAGTCGGCGAAATTGTATGGGCTCTCGACCTGGATCTCGGCAATGTGTCCGATGGTCTGTGGCCCCGCCTCTTCCACCAGGCGCCACAGCACGTCATGGGGGGCCAGTTCGCCGAAGGCCGGATCGAAACCGCCCAGAGCCAGAAAACGCTCGCGCTCGAATGCCAGCGTCCGGCCGACATAGGGGTAACCGCGCATCAGGTCCAGGTTGAAGTCCGGCTTGAACACCGGATCGCTGGACTCGCCCTCGATCCGCGCGCCTTCATCGCTGTAGATGCACAGCGCGCCCGGCGTCGCGGCGATGCGCTCGGCGAGGATCAGCAGCGCCGATTCCTGGAGGAGGTCGCCGGCGCGCAGCAGGTAAAACCAGTGGCAACCTTCCAGCTGCGGCACCAGCGCATTGAGCTGCTGCGGCCACGGTGTTTCCAGTGGCAGTTGCAGCACGCGTTCGTGCTCCGCGCATTCGGCATTGGACAGGACCAGGATTGCCTGCGGCGCATACAGCTGCTGCGCCAGGCTTTGCAAGGTCGACTCCAGTGCCACACCATCCGCATCCACATCGATCACCACGGGCACGATCTGCGGTCGCGCTGACCAGCTGGCGATACGCTGTGGCAGATGGCGTTTCTCGGTCTCGCTGAAACGCCGGATCGCCAGCCACTCCTGGTAGAAGTCGGCATAACTTTCGCTCTCGCCGCCGACCCGACCACTGACCACGGTGTTGCGGTTGCCGAGCACCCGGGTCACGCAGAGTTCGTCCCACTGCCAGGATGGCTCGGACATTTTTGCCAGGTCGACGCAACGCACCCAGCCCGAGGCCGGGGCCGACTCGCCGCTGCGCGCGGCGAGCATCTGCGCCAGCCAGTCCCATTCGAGCTTCTCCGCCCGCTGCATTTCCGGCTGCTTGCTCAAGCGTTCCGGATACAGGCGCTCGGTGCTCAGCACAGTGTTAAGTAGCGCCAGGTTGCCACGCCGCATCAGGCACACGAACAGCGCCAGATCCAGCAACGCGAGGAAACCTGCGCCCTCCTGGGTCAAGGCTGGCAACAGCTCGAGCACGTCGGCGCGACGCATCAGGGTCGAACTGAAATTGCCAAGGAAGTTGCGTGGCGTGCTCTCGAGGATCGCCAGCATGTCGTCGCCCTTGAGCATGGCGTCGTTCGGCGACAGCCGGGCGTTCTCGACCCGCGGCGGCAGAATGAAGTTACCGGCATCGCTCATCATGCGCAGGGCGCAGACCAGATTGATCTCGGGATGATCGACCAGCACCTGGGCCTGCAGGGCGATGCTCGGGGCGAACAGGCGATCGTCGTCACAGAGGATCTTGATCAGCTCGCCCCGCGCCTCTTCGACACAGCGCAGCAGGTTCTTCTGCAGGCCCAGGCGTTGTGGGTTGCGCAGATAACGCACCGGATGGGGAGGCTCTACGATGGCCTCGACCACCTCACGAATCTCGTCGCCGGCCGAGTCGTCGCAGATGACGATTTCGACCCGCTCCCAGGTCTGGGCCAGCGCACTCTCGAACGCCTGGCTGAAGAAGCGCGGATTGAAGGCTGGGATGACGATGCTGACTAGAGGGCGTTGATTCACGGCGGGAAACTCTCGAGCGGCGGGCCCGGCCTGGTCAGGCGCGGGCCCCGGAACCGCTTAATGAAGACGGTTGACGGCTCGACGGCGCGGCCGCGCTCACAGGAGCGCGACCGGCTCAGGCTCAGACCTTGTTGAACAGGCCCAGCTGGGCAATCTTGCTGAAGGCCAGTTGCGAAGCTTGCAGCATGGTCTGTTGCAGGGTCAGGCGGGTCATCACCTCGGCCGGGTCGGAATCGCGGATCGCCGACTGGGTCTGGGTGTTGGCCGCGCTCAGGCTCAGGTTGGTCTCGTTCTGGATATCCAGCGCCGAACCCCGGCCGCCGATGTCGCTGACCGTGCTCGCCACCTGGTTGGCGCCGCTGGCCAGGTTGGCCATCCCCGCCTGCAACCCGGCATTGAGTTTCTGGATGGCGACCGGATCCCCGTTGGTCGGTGTATTCAGCACCGTACGCAGCTGGCTGATGGTATCGAGGACGTTCTGGGTCTGGTGGTTGTTGACCGCCACCACATACTGGTCGCCCGCCGCCGGGGTACCGCTGAAGGTGAAGTTCACACCAGACGCGGTGGCGGTGGAGCCGGCCATGGTGCCGGTGGAAACCGGCTTGCTGTCAGC
Source organism: Pseudomonas sp. SBT1-2 (assembly GCF_028640875.1). NCBI lineage: Bacteria > Pseudomonadati > Pseudomonadota > Gammaproteobacteria > Pseudomonadales > Pseudomonadaceae > Pseudomonas > Pseudomonas sp. SBT1-2. Next base: position 52,170 of record NZ_JAQZAA010000018.1, read on the forward strand.
AGTCAACGGCGACGCATACAGCTCGTAGTCGGTGGCGCTGGTGAACTTGAGGATCGCACCGCCGCTCGGGAAGCTGGCGTTGTAGGCGTTGTTGTTGCTGACGCTGGCACCAGTCACCACCGCGGTCGACGGGTTGCCCGGGCTGCGCGAGACATTGAAGGAGTCGGGCTTGGCCGCCAGGGTGAAGCTGTGACCGGCGATCTCCGTGTTCGGGGGGGTGGCATCGCCGGGTTTCAGGTTGATGCTCAGGCGCAGATCGACGCCACGGAAACTGACGGTCTGTGCCTCGGCGCCCTTGCTGGAGGAGAAGGAGCCATTCTGGCTGGCCTCGGACGTCACGTCGTTGCCGGCGCTGTCGGTGATCTTGAACTGAGTGCTGCTGAGGAAGCTGATGGTGTACGGCTCGCCGCTGCGGAACTCGCTGTTGTACTTCGGATTCGAAGACACCTGGCCGTTGGACAGCGTCACCCGACCGTCATCCACTGCCGGGGCAGTCATGCTGACCTGGCTGCGGCTGGTGTTGATGGCTTGCTGGAAGGCGGCCCAGCCGGTGGTGTTGGTGGCCATGGACATGGTGTCGCCCACTGGCAGGTTCAGCGTGGTCTGGTCGCCGTTGTAGCTGTAGGTGCCGTCGGAATTGCGGGTGAACGGCACGGTGTCGCCCTGGGAACCGGCAAAGATGTATTTGCCGTTTTCGTCCTGAGTGTTCATCAGGCTCAACAGCTGCTCTTCGATCTGCGCCAGTTCGGCGGCATTGGCCTTGCGGTCATCGTCGGTGTAACCGGCGTTGCCGGCTCCGCTCGCCAGTTCCTGGGCACGTGCCAGAACGTTGGTGATGCTGGTCAGGACCGATTCGGCCTGGCCCAGGGATGCCTTGATCGAGGTGGTGTTGGCCGAGTACTGGCTCAACAGCGAAGCCTGCTGGCCCAGTTGCAGCAGGCGCGAGGCGCCTACCGGATCGTCGGCCGCGGTGTTGACGCGAACCAGGCTGCTGGCCTCTTCGCTGCTCTTGACCACATTGGCGAAGTTCTTCTGGTAGTTGGCAGCCGAGGACTCGTAAAACTGGGCGGTGGAAATACGCATGGACTACGACTCCTTAAAGGCTGTTGATCAGGGTGGCGAAGGTTTCCTGCGCCGCCTTGATGATTTGCGAGGACGCGGTGTAGTACTGCTGGTACTTGACCAGGTTGCCGGTCTCTTCATCCAGGTCGACCCCGGACAACGAGTCCCGCGCGCCCTTGGCGTTGGCCAGGATCGCCTCGGTGGCCGCACTGTCGAGCTTGCCCTGGCTGGCCTTGGCACCGACGTTCTCCACCAGCTTGCCGTAGGCGTCGACCAGGGTGATGCCCTTGCTGGCCGAACCGGTATCCACGGTCTGCTTGGTCTGTAGCCCCGCCAGCGCGATGCCGTTGCGGTTGTCGGTGGAACCGGCGCCGTTGAACTTGACGTTCAGTCCTTCGCCGTCCTTCGGCGAGCCGGCGACGCTCATTTCCACGGTGAAGGTTTTCTGCACCGGCGGTGTACCGCCGTCGGTGATCGGGTTGCCGCTGGCATCGACCATCTTGATCTGCAGGTTCAGCGTGTTGTTCTGCCCCGGTACGATCGAACCGGTGCCCATCAACGTGCCCTTGGCATCGTAGTACTTGTAGCCCTGGCTACCGCCCGCGGGGGCGTCGAAGACCAGCTTGACCGGTACCGAGTTCTTGATCGCGGTCTGCATCTCGGCGTTGGCGGCCGAGTTGTAGATGTCCAGCGCCGGCTTGACTGTCGGCAGGCCTGGAATGCTCAGCGAACCGGTGGCCCCTGGCAGCACTTCGGCATTCAGCGGCGCGGCGATGGCCAGGCGCTTGGCGTCGGTCAGTTCGGTCTTGATCGTGGTCGCCGCGTTGCGGGTCGGGGTGATCTTGAAACTGTCGCCGGCGCTCATAGCCCCGCCATTGAGGCTCAGGGTGAAACCGTCGATCACCGGTGGCGGCGTGGTGGTGGTGCTGAACGCGCCCAGGCTGGTGCCGTCGGAGCGCTTGACGGTGTAGTCGGTGGCGCTGGTGAAGGTCACCTGGTAGTCGCTGATGGTCAGCTTGCCGGTGTCCTTGATGGTCACATCGAGGTTGCCCGAGCCGGCGCTGTTGTTGCCGTTGGCAATGCTGCGCTGGCTGATCAGGGCCGCACTGTTGATGTTGTTGAACAGCGCCGCGCCAAACTCGCCGTTCTTGTCGATACCTTGTCCGAGCTGGCTGTTGACCTGGTCGGCGATCACCAGGGCCACGCGCCCCAGTTCGTTCATCGCCGGGTCCAGCACCTCGTTGCGATAGCGCAACAGGCCACCGATCTCGCCACCGGTGACCACCGAGGTCACATCGATAGTGCTCGAGCCGCGATTGAGTTGCAGCGAAGAACGGGTCGGGTCGGTCTTGCCAGGGACCACTTCCAGCTTGCTGGTGGTGTTACCCACGACCAGCGGCTGGCCGCTGCCCAGGTACAGATCGACGCTCGAGCCGCGCTCCGAGACATCCACCTTGACGAACTGCGACAGCTGGCGCAGCGTCTCGTTGCGCGCGTCGAGCAGGTCGTTGGGCATTCCGCCGCCGCTGGAGACTTCGGAAATCTTCTGGTTCAGCTGGGCAACAGTGGCCGCCAGCTTGTTGACCTGGTCAGCCATGCTGCTCAGGTTGCCGTTGATGTTGGCGTTCTGCTCGTTCAACTGGCTGGAAACGGAATTGAAGCGGTTGCTCAGGGCTTGCGCGTCGCTGAGCAGCAATTGGCGCGAGGCATCGTCGGCCGGCTTGGCGTTGACGTTCTGCATCGAGGCAAAGAATTTGGTCAGCGCGCCGGTGATGCCGGTGCCGCTGTCCGACAGCAGCTTGTCCACCGGGGTGATCTGGCCCAGGTAGGCGGCGGCATCGCTGTTCAGCGAGGTGGTGGTCTGCAGCTGGGCATCCAGGTAGCTGTTGTACACCCGGCGCACGTCGGCCAGGGTAGTACCGCTGCCGATGAAGACGTTACCGTACTGGTTCGAAGCCTTGCTGCCCTGCACGGTCTGCTGGCGCGAGTAACCGGCGGTATCGGCGTTGGCGATGTTGTTACCCGTGGTCATCAACGACGTTTGGCTGGCTGACAGCCCCGACATCCCGATATTGAGCAAACTCATGATTCAGACCTTATAAATTCGTGGAAGCGCCCGCCGCAGCGTAGTTCTCGTAGCTCTTCATCTGCTTGGCAATCTGCGAAATCTTGCTTGCGTAGTCCGGGTCGGTTGCATACCCGGCTTTCTGCAATTCACGTACAAACTGTTCGGGGTTATCGGCCGCCTTCAGCACTTCTTGATAGCGATTGTTGCTCTGCAACAAGGTCACCAGGTCGTGGAAGCTGTCCTGATACGAGGCATAGGAACGGAACTCGGCCGTCTCCTTGACCATCTGCCCATTTCTGAATTCGCTGGTGATCGCCCGTGCCTGGTCGCCCTTCCAACTGCTGCCGGCCTTGATGCCGAACAGGTTGTGGCTGCTGCTACCGTCCTGCTGGCGCATCACCGATTTGCCCCAACCGGTTTCCAGCGCCGCCTGGGCGACCAGGTAGCGTGGATCGACCCCGATGCGGTCGGCGGCCTGCTGCGCCATCGGCAGCATGGTGGCGACGAATTCATCCGCCGAACTGAAGGCTTTCTTCGCCGGCGCCAACGGTGGCTGGGCCACGGCGCGGCCGTAGATCTGCATGCGTCCGTGCGGCACCGCGGCAAAGCTGCGCGAGCGGTTCTTGACCAGCGCGTCGGTAGCGGCCGTGGTGCGCTCCGGCAAGGCCGTCCGGTTGGTGGCGGCACTGTCGGCCGACGGCACGATGCCCGCCAGCAAGCGATCGGTCAGCTTGCTCGGCAGGGAAATGCGCCGCTGGTTGAGCAGCGCCATATCGTTATGGGTACCGCTGTCGGCGGCGCGCTGTGGCTCCAGCGCACGGGAGGCCCACAACGGACGCTGGCCATTGACCCGCGACAACGGGCCGCCCAATGCCGTGGTGCCGGCAGCGATGGCGGTTGGCGTCGCGACCTTTTCAGTCAGCGCGACCTTTTCAGCCTGGCCACCGGGCAAGGTCGAGGCCGCTGCCGCAGTGGTGGATTTGTTCTTCGACATCTGGCGCATCAGCACATCGGCCAGGCCGATACCACCGCCCTCGCGGGACATGGAAACCGCCAGCTGCTGGTCGTACATTTCCTGGTACTGCTTGGCCGCCGGAGTGTTGAGCGGGTTGTCCTTGCCCAGCGCTTCGGTAGCCGAGCGCATGGACTTGAGCATTTCGTTGAGGAACAGCGACTCGAACTCCTGCGCCACCTTGCGCATGTTGGCGTCGCTGTTCTTGTCGCCGACCTTGAGCTGGTTAAGCCGGTTGAGGTCCGAGTAGGAACCCGAATCGCCGCTGCTGACCAGACCGCTCTTGCGAATATCCATGACCCCTACCTCAAATCACGATCAGGTCGGCTTGCAGCGCGCCGGCCTGTTTCAAGGCTTCGAGGATCGCCATCAGGTCGCCCGGTGCCGCGCCGACCTGGTTCACCGCACGCACGATCTCGTCGAGGGTGGTGCCCGGGCCGAACTTGAACATCGGCTTGGCTTCCTGCTCGGCGTTGACCCGCGAACGCGGCACGACCGCGGTCTGGCCGTTGGACAGCGGACCCGGCTGGCTGACGATCGGGTCTTCGGTGATGGTTACGGTGAGGCTGCCGTGGGTCACTGCGGCTGGCGAGACCTTGACGTTCTGGCCGATGACGATAGTGCCGGTACGCGAGTTGATGATGACCTTGGCCACCGCCTGACCCGGATCGATTTCCAGGTTCTCGAGGATCGACAGGTAGTCGACGCGCTGGCTCGGATCGAGCGGCGCGGTAACACGGATCGAACCGCCGTCGATGGCCTGGGCCACGCCCGGGCCGAGCATGTCGTTGATCTTGTCGACGATGCGCTTGGCGGTGGTGAAGTCGGAACGGTTGAGGTTCAGGGTCAGGCTGTTGCCCTGGTTGAAACCGCTCGGCACCGCGCGCTCCACCGAGGCACCGCCCGGGATGCGACCGGCCGACGGAACGTTGACCGTGATCTTCGAACCGTCACGACCTTCGGCGTCGAAACCGCCCACCACCAGGTTGCCCTGGGCGATGGCGTAGACGTTGCCGTCGATCCCCTTGAGCGGCGTCAGCAGCAAGGTGCCGCCGCGCAGGCTCTTGGAGTTACCGATGGAGGACACGGTGATATCCACCTGCTGCCCCGGCTTGGCGAACGCCGGCAGGTCGGCGCTCACCGATACCGCCGCGACGTTCTTCAACTGCACGTTGCCGGAACCCGGCGGCACCTTGATGCCGAACTGCGACAGCATGTTGTTGAAGGTCTGCAGGGTGAAAGGTGTCTGGGTCGTCTGGTCGCCGGTGCCGTTAAGCCCGACCACCAGGCCGTAGCCGATCAACTGGTTGGAACGCACGCCGGAAATGCTGGCGATGTCCTTCAGCCGTTCGGCGTGAGCGTTGCAGGCCGCCGAGAGCAACAGCGCGGCCAGCATGAGGCGTTTGAAATTCAACGTAGCCACCTAGAAAGGGAACAGCGGGCTGAGGAAGAAACGGTCGAACCAGCCCGGCTGGCTCGCATCGGCAAAGGCACCGGTACCCGAATAGGTGATGCGCGCGTCGGCGACGCGGGTCGAGGACACCGTGTTGTCGGTGGCGATATCGTCGGCACGCACCAGGCCGGCAATCCGCACCAGCTCGTCGCCGGTGTTGAGGGTCAGCCACTTCTCGCCGCGCACGGCGATGATGCCGTTGGGCAACACGTCGGCCACCGTCACGGTGATCGAGCCGGTCAGGCTGTTGCTCTGGCCGGACTTGCTGTCGCCCTTGGTGGCCCGGTCGCCGCTGTAGCCGACATCGAGGCTCAGGTCACCGCTACCTATCGGGTCATTGGTGCTCAGGCCGCCACCGAAAAACGAAGTCAGGCCGATGCCGGTCTTGCTGTTCTTGTCGATCTGCGAGTTGGCGTTCTTGCTCGCCTGGGTCCGCTCGTTGAGGGTGATGGTGATGATGTCGCCCACGCGGAACGCCTTGCGGTCGCTGTACAGGTTCTGCTCGAAGCCGGCCTGGTAGATCGAGCCGTTGTTGGCCGCAGCCGGCAACGGAGTACGCGGCAACACCGGAGCGTAATACGGGTCATTGGGCTTCGGTGGCGGGGCCACGCAGCCCGCGAGCACGACGAACCCACTCAGTGCGAGAACAGATACAAAGCGATTCATGACCCTACCTCATGGTGCTGCAGGCGGCCGCTGGGCCGCCCCTAGGACTTGATTACAGATTCTGCGTGACGAACGAGAGCATCTGGTCGGCGGTGGAGATCACCTTGGAGTTCATCTCGTAGGCGCGCTGGGTGGTGATCATGTTGACCATCTCCTCAACGGTGCTGACGTTGGAGGTTTCCAGGGTGTTCTGCAGGGTGGTGCCGAAACCGTTGAGGCCCGGGGTACCGACTTGCGGCGCGCCACTGGCGGCGGTTTCCAGGAACAGGTTGTTGCCCGTCGCTTGCAGGCCGGCCGGATTGATGAAGTCGGCGGTCTGCAGGTTGCCGATCACTTGCGAGGCCGGGTTGCCGGCGGTGGTGATCGAGACGGTGCCGTCCTGGCCCACGGTGAAGGTCTGGGCATCGTTCGGTACGACGATCGCCGGTTCCAGCGCGAAGCCGTTGGCGGTGACGATCTGGCCGTTGGAGTCCAGGTGGAAGGTGCCGTCACGGGTGTAGGAAGTGGTGCCGTCCGGTTGCAGGATCTGGAAGAAACCGCGGCCGTTGATGGCCATGTCCAGCGGCTGCTCGGTGGTCTGCAGGCTGCCGGCGGTGAAGTTCTTCTGGGTGCCGACGATGCGCACACCGGTACCCAGCTGCAGGCCCGACGGCAGCTCGCTGTCCTGGGTCGACTGGGCGCCAGGCTGACGCTTGATCTGATACAGCAGGTCCTGGAACTCGGCGCGATCACGTTTGAAACCCGTGGTCGAAACGTTCGCCAGGTTGTTGGAAATGGTGGTCAGGTTAGTGTCCTGGGCGGACAGACCTGTTTTGGCAACCCACAGAGCCGGAAGCATTCGATTCTCCTCGTGCGCCTGTTTTACGGCGCGACGTACTGGTAATTAGCTGATCTGCAAGACCCGAGCCATGGCCTGGTCGTCTTCTTTGGCGGTGTTCATCATCTTGATGTGCAGTTCGAACTGCTTGGAGAGCGCCAGCACCGAGGTCATTTCCTCGACCGCATTGACGTTGCTCGACTCGAGGAAACCCGAGACCAGTTGCACATTGGCGTCAGCCGCTGCCGGCTTGCCGTCCTTGGTATGGATCGAACCGTCCAGACCCTTGGTCATGTTCTTCAGGTCCGGGTTGACCAGCTTGATGCGGTCGACCTCGGCCATCACCCGTGGGCCTTCACCCATGGCGCGGATGCTGATGGTGCCGTCCTGGCCGACTTCCACCTGCTGCTCCGGCGGCACGGCGATCGGGCCGCCGTTGCCGATCACCGGCATGCCGTTGCCGGCACGCAACACGCCCAGGGCGTCGATATTCAGGCTGCCGGTGCGCACGTAGCTTTCACCGCCATCCGGGGTCTGCACGGCGATCCAGCCATTGCCGCTGACCGCCACGTCGAGATCACGACCGGTTTCCACCAGCGAGCCCGGGGTGAAATCGGTAGCCGGACGCTCGGACATGGCAAAGGCCCGCGCCGGAAAGCTGTCACCAAACACCGGCATCGAACGCGCCTGCTCCAGGTCGCGCTGAAAACCGTTGGTGGAGATGTTCGCCAGGTTGTTGGCATGCGCCTTTTGCGCCAGCGCATTCTGGCTGGCACCGGTCATGGCCACATAAAGGTACTTGTCCACAGTCTTTCCTCTGCATGTCGGACGTTTGCCGTCCACCGCTGTACTGCTGAGCCATAAGCAATAAGCGCACCAACTTGTTTTTCGGGCGGCCGAAGGCAGGAAATCCGGGAGCTTGAGGGCGATCGAAGGAAATCGAGCGATTGTGTCAAAGACGAAAAACCGGCGCAGATATGCCGCTTACGGCAAGGCTCGGCCTCTGCTGCGCAACAAGGCTCTGTAGCCGCTGCCGCAGGCTGCGATTGACTGCGAAGCAGACGCCAACCCCATACCCGCGATCTGATCGAGGTAATGCGCTGCCAGCCTTGCGAGCCCTTCGGACTCGATCGCAGCCTGCGGCAGCGGCTACAAGAGTTCAGCTCTCGCCAGCGCCCTTGCCCACTTCGTATTCGCGCAGCTTGTTGGCGATGGTGGTGTGCGACACGCCCAGGCGCTTGCCCAGCTGGCGGCTGCTGGGGTGTTCGGAATACAGGCGTTCGAGCACCGCCTTTTCGAAACGCCCGACGATGTCGTCGAGGCCACCCTCCAGGGAGAAGTCGCCAAGGGGTTGGCGCACGCCGTAGTCCGGCAGTCGGATGTGTTCGGCCTTGACCGTGCCGCCGTCGCACAGGGACACCGCCTGGAACAGCACGTTTTCCAGCTGCCGCACGTTGCCTGGCCAGTGGTAATGGCTGAGGCGCTCCATGGCCGCCGGCGCCAGCTTGGGCAAGGCGCAGCCGATCTGTCGGCTGGCCTGGTCGAGGAAGTGCTCCACCAGCGGCGTCAGGCCGTCGAGGCATTCACGCAACGGTGGAATATGCAGGGACAGGACATTGAGCCGGTGATACAGGTCCTGGCGGAACTCGCCGCGGGCGCACAGTTCCGACAGGTCGACCTGGGTCGCGCAGATCACCCGCACGTCCAGGTACACCTCTTCGTCGCTGCCGACCCGACGGAAGCAGCCATCCTGCAGAAAGCGCAGGAGCTTGACCTGCAAGCGCGGGCTCATCTCCCCGACCCCGTCGAGAAACAGCGTGCCGCCGGCGGTCAGCTCCAGCAGCCCAAGCTTGCCTTCGGCCCGGGCGCCCTCGAAGGCCCCCGGCCCGTAGCCGAACAGCTCGGTCTCGGCCATGGATTCCGGCAGGCCGGCGCAGTTGAGCGCCATCAGCGGCGATTGCCCGCGCGGGCTGGCCAGGTGGCAGGCGCGCGCCAGCAGTTCCTTGCCGGTGCCGGTTTCGCCCTCAATCAATAGCGGCGCGTCCAGCGGTGCCATGCGCCGCGCTTCGCGCACCACCGCGGCCATGACTTTCGAGCTCTGGAAGATACTGTCGAAGCCGCGCAACTCCTGCTTGCGCACGTTATAGATGCGCTCGCCGACCCGATCCGCGCGGTGCAGCGTCAGCACCGCACCGGCCATGGCCTCGCTGTCGTCGTGCTCCGATTGCAGCGGCGCGATGTCCGCCAGAAACACGTCACCCTTGACCTTGACCCGCAGGCCGTTGATCCGCGACTTGTTGGCCCGCACCAGTTCCGGCAGGTCAAAATCCTCGGCATAGCGCGACAGCGGAATCCCCGGCACCTCGTCCACCCGTACGCCCAACAGCTGCGCCGCCGCGCGGTTGGCGGCGACGATGGAACCGCCCATGTCGATGGACAACACCGGGAACTCCAGCGCCCCGAGCAGGGCATTGAGCTCCATATGCCGCCGCTCGCTGGGCATCAGCCCGACCCGCTTGACCCCGAACACCCCGGCGATCGACTCGAACTTCGGCCGCAGCGCCTGGAACTGCAGGTTGATCAGGTTCGGGCAATGCAGATAGATGGCATTGCCATGCTCGCCGCCCACCTCGCCCCGGGCGACGTTGATGCCGTACTCCACCAGCAGGTTGAGAATGTCGCGCAGGATGCCGATGCGATTCTGGCAGTGGACTTTGATACGCATAAAGGAAAGGCCCGAAACAGGTAATGGAGGGCGTGAACGCCAGAAAGCGGCGTTTTTGGCACCGTCCGGCACGAACTTTCTGCGGTGTGGCGCAGATAATCGTCAAGATTATGTGACAGTCACCGGCCATTTCAAATCGACTATTCTCAGTAATAGCGGACCTGCGACGCTTTTGTAACGAAAACTTTACGAAATCAGCCCCGATCCGCCCATTACGTTCACGTCAACCTGCTGCATGGACTGCAACCTTGGGTTATCTCTAGCGTCAACTGATAACAAGAAGCAGCCCCTGACAGGAGAGCAGCATGAAGCAGACGCAGTACGTGGCCCGCGAGCCCGACGCGCAAGGTTTTATCCACTACCCCGATGAAGAACACGCGGTGTGGAACACCCTGATCACTCGTCAGCTGAAAGTGATCGAGGGTCGCGCGTGCCAGGAATACCTGGACGGCATCGAGAAACTCGGCCTGCCCCACGACCGCATCCCGCAGCTGGGCGAAATCAACAAGGTGCTGGGCGCAACCACCGGCTGGCAGGTAGCCCGGGTGCCGGCGCTGATCCCCTTCCAGACCTTCTTCGAATTGCTCGCCAGCAAACAGTTTCCGGTCGCGACCTTTATTCGTACCCGCGAAGAACTGGACTACCTGCAAGAGCCGGACATCTTCCACGAGATCTTTGGCCACTGCCCGCTGCTGACCAATCCCTGGTTCGCCGAATTCACCCACACCTACGGCAAGCTCGGCCTGCAGGCCACCAAGGAAGAACGGGTGTACCTGGCGCGCCTGTACTGGATGACCATCGAATTCGGCCTGCTGGACACCCCGCAAGGCCAGCGCATCTACGGCGGCGGCATCCTCTCCTCGCCGAAGGAAACCGTCTACTGCCTGTCGGACGTGCCCGAACACCAGGCCTTCGACCCGCTGGAAGCGATGCGTACCCCGTACCGCATCGACATCCTGCAACCTATCTACTTTGTGCTGCCCAACCTCAAGCGCCTGTTCGACCTGGCCCATGAAGACATCATGGCCCTGGTGCACCAGGGCATGCAGATGGGCCTGCACGCACCCAAGTTTCCGCCCAAACCCAAGGCGGCCTGAGCACCCTGCCCTCGCGCAGCGCTCATAAAACCCGTAATTTCCAACAAGAACCGATTTCAGGAACCCACCATGACCGCTCTCAACCAAGCCCATTGCGAAGCCTGCCGTGCCGATGCCCCACAAGTCAGCGACGAAGAACTGCCGGTGCTGATCAAGCAGATCCCCGACTGGAACATCGAAGTGCGCGATGGCGTCATGCAGCTGGAAAAAGTCTTCCTGTTCAAAAACTTCAAATTTGCCCTGGCCTTTACCAACGCAATGGGTGAAATTTCCGAGGCAGAAGGTCATCATCCTGGCCTGCTCACCGAATGGGGCAAGGTCACCGTGACCTGGTGGAGCCACTCCATCAAGGGCCTGCACCGCAACGACTTCATCATGGCCGCTCGCACCGACGAAGTGGCCAAGACCGCAGAAGGACGCAAGTAATGCATTTCGACGCCATAGGCCGAGTACCCGGCGACCCGATTCTTGGCCTGATGGAGGCCTATGCGTCGGACAGCAACCCACGCAAGTTCGACCTCGGCGTCGGTGTCTACAAGGATTCCCAGGGGCTGACGCCGATCCCCCGGTCGGTCAAGCTGGCCGAGCAGCGCCTGGTCGACCGGCAGACCACCAAGATCTACATCGGCGGCCACGGCGACGCGGCCTTTGGCAAGGTGATCAATGAACTGGTGCTGGGCGCCGATTCGCAGCTGATCACCGAACGACGCGCCGGCGCCACCCAGACTCCGGGCGGCACCGGCGCGCTGCGCCTGAGCGCCGACTTCATCGCCCACTGCCTGCCGGGCCGTGGCGTGTGGTTGAGCAACCCGACCTGGCCGATCCACGAAACCATCTTTGCCGCCGCCGGCATCCAGGTCAGCCACTACCCTTACGTCGGCAGCGACAATCGCCTCGACGTCGAGGCCATGCTGGCGACCCTGAACCAGGTGCCCAAGGGCGACGTGGTGCTGCTGCATGCCTGCTGCCACAACCCCACCGGTTTCGACCTGAGCCACGACGACTGGCATCGGGTACTGGACGTGGTGCGCAGCCGCAACCTGCTGCCGCTGATCGACTTCGCCTACCAGGGCTTCGGCGACGGCCTGGAGCAGGATGCCTGGGCGGTGCGCCTGTTCGCGACCGAACTGCCCGAGCTGCTGATCACCAGTTCCTGCTCGAAGAACTTCGGCCTGTACCGCGACCGCACCGGCGCGCTGATCGTCTGCACCCGGGACGCGGAAAAGCTGCTGGATGTACGCAGCCAACTGGCCCACATCGCCCGCAACCTGTGGTCCACCCCGCCGGATCACGGCGCCGCGGTGGTCGCCACCATCCTCGGCGACCCGGAGTTGAAAAGCCTCTGGGCCGACGAAGTGGAAGCCATGCGCCTGCGCATCGCCCAGTTGCGTTCGGGCCTGGTGGAAGCGCTGCAACCCTTCGGCCTGGCCGAACGCTTCGCTCACATCGGCGTGCAACGCGGGATGTTCTCCTACACCGGCCTGACGCCGGAACAGGTCGCCACGTTGCGCAACCAGCACAGCGTGTACATGGTCAGCTCCGGCCGGGCCAACGTCGCCGGTATCGACGCCACCCGCCTGGACCTGCTGGCCGAAGCCATCGCCGAAGTCTGCAAACACTGAAAAAAGCTATCGCGGGCAAGCCTGGCGCCTACGGATGTCACCTGATTCCGTAAGCGCGAGGCTTGCCCGCGATGCCGTTAAAAGCCCCCCGTCCGATGAAACTCCTTTCATCCTAAAACCCCAGATAAAAATCTTTTTGTCATTTCCAGTGCTGTATCCTGCCCAGGCTTTTTAAAAGCGCGGATCTACCCAGCGATTTAAAAAACAGACCTTGCGAGGAGCAACGAACATGCACGAGATTCCTAATCTCCCCTTCCCAAGCCTGCACGAAACTGAGCAGACAACCCCGCAACAAGCCGGCGCCCAACAGCCCGAGCCGAAAGAAGCCGCCTCCAGCCACAAGGCCGACAGCGAAGACTGACCGCAACACCCAGACAGTGTGGAAAGCGCTCTTTGATGCGCTTTCCACACCGCCTGAAACCCGCTTTCGAGAACCGCCTCCATGACCGACACCTTCAGCGAAACCCAAGCCAGCGTGCTGATCGGCACCGCCGAAAAGATGATCGATATCTGGAACCGCCTGACGCCGGAAAAACAGGCCGCCCTGCTGGCGCGCTTCGGTACCCAGGAAAACGCCCTGGCCGCCCTGGTCACTACGCAATTGCTGGCCCCAGCCCAAGCCTGAGCCCGCGGCGCGCAAAAACTTGCGCCAACCCATCGATTTCTCCACCTGAATCGTTTCAACCCTCGGTATCATAAGCAGCCTATCTATCTCTGCCGCGTCCGTGGACCTTTCCCATGCCAGATACCCAGCGCCCCTTGGCGGTCACGCTGCAAGTCGTCTCCATCGTCCTTTTCACCTTTATCGGCTAACTGAACATCGGCATCCCCCTGGCCGTGCTGCCGGGCTACGTGCACAGCGAGCTGGGCTTCGGCGCGGTGATCGCCGGGCTGGTGATCAGCGTGCAATACCTGGCCACCCTGCTCAGCCGCCCCTATGCCGGGAAGATCATCGACAACCTGGGCAGCAAGCGCGCAGTGATGTACGGCCTGGCCGGCTGCGGCCTGAGCGGCGTGTTCATGCTGCTGTCGGCATGGCTGAGCAGCTTGCCGGTGCTGAGCCTGGCCAGCCTGCTGGTCGGGCGCCTGGTGCTGGGCAGCGCCGAGAGCCTGGTGGGCTCGGGCTCCATCGGCTGGGGCATCGGCCGCGTCGGCGCGCAGAACACCGCCAAGGTGATTTCCTGGAACGGTATCGCCAGCTATGGCGCGTTGGCCGTTGGCGCGCCGCTGGGGGTGCTGCTGGTGGATCGCCTGGGGCTGTGGAGCATGGGCGTGAGCATCATCCTGCTGGCGTTCCTCGGCCTGGCGCTGGCCTGGCCGAAACTGGCGGCGCCGATCGTTGCCGGTGAGCGCCTGCCGTTCATCCATGTCCTGGGCCGGGTGTTCCCCCATGGCTGCGGCCTGGCCCTGGGCTCGATCGGTTTTGGCACCATCGCCACCTTCATTACCCTCTATTACGCCACCCAGAACTGGTCCAACGCAGTGCTGTGCCTGAGCCTGTTCGGCGCCAGTTTCATCGGTGCGCGCCTGCTGTTCGGCAACCTGATCAACCGCCTCGGCGGCTTTCGCGTGGCGATCGCCTGCCTGTCGGTGGAAACCCTGGGCCTGCTGCTGTTGTGGCTGGCGCCGGATGCCCACTGGGCCCTGGCCGGCGCGGCGCTGAGCGGCTTCGGCTTCTCCCTGGTATTCCCGGCGCTGGGGGTGGAAGCGGTCAACCTGGTCCCCGCCTCCAGCCGCGGCGCGGCGGTGGGCGCCTATTCGCTGTTCATCGACCTCTCGCTGGGGATCACCGGACCGCTGGCCGGGGCGATCGCCGCCGGTTTCGGCTTTGCCTCGATCTTCCTGTTCGCCGCCCTCGCGGCCTGTAGCGGTTTGCTGCTGAGCCTCTACCTGTACCGCCAGGCGCCGAAGTATCGCGAGGAGCGCGGCGAGCGCTAGGTCGGTACTTGTCGTACAGGGCCTAGTAGTCGACCTTGCCGCGGCCGGCCTTGATGTTGCCGCGCTTGCTCTTGGATTCCAGGCGCCGGGTCTTCGAGCCCAGGGTCGGCTTGGTCGGGCGGCGCTTCTTCTCCACCTTGATCGCGTCGAGGATCAACGCCACCAGGCGCTCCAGGGCATCGGCGCGGTTCTGTTCCTGGGTCCGGTATTGCTGGGCCTTGATGACGATCACCCCATCGCTGGTAATGCGACTGTCGCGCAGCGCCAGCAGCCGCTCCTTGTAGAACGGCGGCAGGGACGAGGCCGGAATGTCGAAACGCAGGTGCACCGCGCTGGAAACCTTGTTGACGTTCTGCCCACCCGCGCCTTGCGCGCGAATGGCGGTCAACTCGATCTCGGCATCCGGCAGATGCACGTTGTTGGAAATCACCAGCATGGAAAAGGAATCCGCTTTCAGGGCGTTCAGGATACCGCGCCTGCGGATTTGCAGCGCCCACAAAAAACCCGGCCGAAGCCGGGTTTTCCGTTATTGCGCGGGTGTCACTTCAGCGAAGCGTTGGCCGCCTGCAGGCTGTGCTGCGCGCTGCGCTTGTTCTTGATGCCGTAGCAGACCCACATGAAGGCAACCCAGACCGGAATCGCGTACACCGAGATCTGGATGCCCGGGATCATCAGCATGATGCCGAGGATGAACACCACGAACGCCAGGCAGATGTAGTTGCCGTAGGGGTACCACAGCGCCTTGAACAGCGGCGCTTGTTTCGTGCGGTTCATGTGCTGGCGGAACTTGAAGTGCGAGTAGCTGATCATCGCCCAGTTGATCACCAAGGTCGCGACCACCAGCGACATCAGCAACTCCAGGGCGTGCTGCGGGATCAGGTAGTTGAGCACCACGGCGACGAAGGTCACCAGCGCCGAGGCCAGGATCGACATCACCGGCACGCCGCGCTTGTCGATCTTCGCCAGGACTTTCGGCGCGTCGCCCTGCTCGGCCATGCCCAGCAGCATGCGGCTGTTGCAGTAGGTGCCGCTGTTGTACACCGACAAGGCCGCGGTCAGGACCACGAAGTTGAGGATGTGCGCCGCGGTGTCGCTGCCCAGCATCGAGAACACCTGGACGAACGGGCTGCCGCTGTAGGCATCGCCGGAGGCGTTCAGGGTCTCCAGCAGGCTGTTCCACGGGGTCAGGGACAACAGCACGACCAGGGCACCAATGTAGAAAATCAGGATGCGGTAGATCACCTGGTTGATGGCCTTGGGAATCACGGTCTTCGGCTTGTCGGCCTCGGCCGCGGTAAAGCCGAGCATCTCCAGGCCACCGAAGGAGAACATGATGATCGCCATGGCCATCACCAGGCCGCTGACGCCATTGGGGAAGAACCCGCCGTGTTCCCACAGGTTGCTCACCGAGGCCTGCGGGCCGCCGTGACCGCTGACCAGCAGGTAGCTGCCCAGGGCGATCATGCCGACGATGGCCACCACCTTGATGATCGCGAACCAGAACTCGGCTTCACCGAAGACTTTGACGTTGGCCAGGTTGATCAGGTTGATCAACACGAAAAACGCCGCGGCCGAGGCCCAGGTCGGCACATCCGGCCACCAGTAGTGCACGTACTTGCCGACCGCGGTCAGCTCCGACATGCCCACCAGGATGTACAGAATCCAGCAGTTCCAGCCCGACAGGAAACCGGCGAAACCGCCCCAGTACTTGTGCGCGAAATGGCTGAAGGAACCGGCCACCGGCTCTTCGACGATCATCTCGCCGAGCTGGCGCATGATCATGAAGGCGATGAAGCCGCAGATGGCATAGCCGAGGATCATCGACGGCCCGGCCGACTTGAGCACGCCAGCGGAGCCCAGGAACAATCCGGTACCGATCGCGCCACCCAGGGCAATCAGTTGAATATGGCGATTTTTCAGGCCGCGTTTCAGCTCGCCTGAATGCGAGTTTTGTCCACTCATGAAAAGGGTCTCACGCAAGGTTTGATGATGTTCGATAGACGTTGCAGCCGACAGCAGGCTTAAGCAGCGCGGATCAAACCCCAGCGCAGGCACCAGGAGTTCAGCGTTTGTTTAACGGTCATGCGTCACCTGTTTGTTTTTATCTGTGACGAAATCGAACCCACCACGCTTGTGACGCGGCGGAGTGAACAAGGCGGATAGCCTTGAGATTATTGGCCTTGGGAGCGTGTCTCGAGCATTCGAGCCAGGGCTCGTCATGCGTCGAAAGCAGTCGTTGGGGCGCAAAATGCGCGGATACGCAGTTGGGTCACAGTTAAAACGCCGCGCATTGTACACCCCTGACTCCCTGCCGCCAGACGCGGCTTATCAGCGCGTCGGGGGCCGGAATCGCACGGGGCCTGCTCGATGCTTGGCATCGGCGGCAAGGTTCGGGACAGACCCATCGGGGTCGTCGACGAAGGTACGACAGGGATCGTCCTTCGGTGGGAATCGGTTGAGGTGAGCCACGGCGTACATTGCGCCTCCTTCTTGTTATGCACCTGCACACAGGCATGGGCTGCATCACACCCGCCTTGAGGCCGCGGAACAAGCGGCCTGGAGCCCGGCGGCGGGCAATATCCAGGCAGCGCCGGAAGGTTTTTCTTACAGCGCTGGACGAGGCTCGATTCCATGACTCGATAGCGGGTTTTTCGTCAGCATTTCTTTACAGAGTGGAACGTATTTTTTCCACTTCAGATCGGCATCCGCGGCGACTGCAAATTGACGGCCAGCGGTTTTTTATCTGTCTGTTCGCTCAGCTTTTTGTTTTTTCTTGATAATTTTTCAACACAAAAACAGAACAAAAAGTTCAATAAAAATATTTCAATTATTTTTTTGCATTTCAAAAAACCCTGGACTAGGTTTCCAGCCACTTGCCGGACCACACCCCCGGCAAGCCGAGCGGCCACGTTGAAGCAGCTGGGGTTTTCAAGCACTCCCCGTGGAACACCCGAGCCGTCTCACCGACTGCTTTTATCCGAAAAGTCATCTAGGAGATTCACGATGCAAGCACTGGAAAAAGACTTGGACACTGAACTGCAACTGGACGATTGGTTTGAAGCAGCGACCCACGAGGCCGCGGTGGAAATGATGCAGGCCGATGCGGTAGTACCGTTCGGCACGGCGATGTGGCCTTTGTAAAAACGGCCATCAGGCAGGAGCGGCCCGGCGGTCGCCCCTGCCTCCACTCGCTGTCCGTCAGGGAGGATCCATGGACAACACCGCTGCCATCCGGCATTTCCTTTACTACCTCGAACACCATCCGGCCCTGGCCGACCGCCAGAGCGCCAGGGTCCTGATCGGCCACACCACCGAGTACACCGCCACCAGCGCCGCCATCATCGAGCAGGCCGGCGAACCCTTCCATTTCACCGCCCTGCGCCTCGACCTCGAACCCACCTCGGTCCTGACCCAGGCCATCGCCGACTGCGATCTGTATATCTTCTTCTACGACTCCTCCACCCTCTCGCCGCCCCGCCCGCAAGGCCCGGAATTCATCCAGGCGCTGCAGGGCGTGATGGCCGAAAACTGGAAGAAATCGCTGCTGTTCAAGGACTACGGCGACTACTTCTACGACACCTTCAGCATCGAGCCGCAACGCATCGCCGAGCTCAACGCGACCCTGATCCAGCATATGTCCGAGGCCACCACCCTGAGCTTTCGCGACGACCACGGCTCGTACTTCGAAGCGCCGCTGGACAGCATCAAGAAGTGGACCAACATCAACGGCGTGGGCAACTACGACCTGGCGCCCGGAGAAATCGCCAGCCACAGCGAGGCCATCAATGGCCGGGTAAAATTCGTCGGCACCTTCCTCGGCACCATCCCCTTCGCGCGCAAGTACGGCGTGCTGCAATCGCCGCTGGAACTGTGGATCGAGAACTCCACCATCAGCCGCATCGCCACCGATGTGCCGGGGCTGGCGGAGGACTTCAACAAATACCTGGACGCCAACCCGTCCAACCGACGCATCGAGGAACTGGGCATCGGCACCAACGAAGGGGTGAAAGACCTCTACGCGCGCAACTCGGGGTTCGAGGAGCGCCATTGCGGCCTGCACCTGGGGCTGGGCGGCGGCGCCAAGGGCAGCCATCACCTGGACCTGATCTTTGCCAGCGGGGTGCTGGCGCTGGACGACAAGCCGGTGTTCGATGGCAGGTTCGTGTTCTGAGCCAACGAGGGTGTCGATATCGATTCCGCTATCGCGAGCAAGCTCGCTCCTACAGGGATGGATCGCTCTTCTGTAGGAGCGAGCTTGCTCGCGATGCGCCAAAGCGCAAAAAAAACGCCAACCCTGAGGTTGGCGTTTTTTCTTGTTGCCTACAGCTTGCAGCTCAAGGCTGCCTCACTCAGGCTTGCGGCGACCGAAACCCGGGCGCTGGCCGGAACCGGCCGGGGCGCCGCGGCGCTTGCCCGACGGTGCATCCTTGTCGACCAGGACAATGCCCGGACGCTTGGACTTCGGCGCTGGCTTGGCCGGGCGCTTGGTGTCGCTCGGACGATCCGCCACTGGCGTACCGCGACCCGACTCACCACGACCGGCAGCCGGACGCGGCGCCCGTGGAGCGCGCTCGCCATCCTGGCGTGGCGCGGGCTTGCGGCCCGGACGCTCGCCTTCGATCTGCGGCTCGCGCGACGGGCGCGGAGCACCGGCGGCAGGCGCGCCATGGGCCGGACGCAGGGTCCGCACGCGCTCGCTCTTGCCCACCGGGCGCGAGGATTTGCGCTGCATGCGCTCCAGCTTGTCCTTGCTCTTGGCGTTGAGCTGCGGCAGTGCCACCGGCGTCAGGCCAACCTCGGCGCTGAGGACGTCCACTTCGTACTGGCTCATTTCGCGCCAGCGGCCCATCGGCAAGTCGGAGTTGAGGAACACCGGACCGAAACGCACGCGCTTCAGGCGGCTGACCACCAGGCCCTGGGATTCCCACAGGCGACGTACTTCACGGTTGCGGCCTTCCATCACCACGCAGTGGTACCAGTGGTTGAAACCTTCGCCACCGGGCGCCTGCTGGATGTCGGTGAACTTGGCCGGGCCGTCTTCGAGCATCACGCCGGCTTTCAGGCGCTCGATCATCTCGTCGTCGACTTCGCCACGCACACGTACCGCGTACTCACGGTCCATTTCATAGGACGGGTGCATCAGGCGGTTGGCCAGCTCACCGTCGGTGGTGAACATCAGCAGGCCGGTGGTGTTGATGTCGAGGCGACCGATATTGATCCAGCGGCCTTCCCGTGGACGCGGCAGCTTGTCGAACACGGTCGGGCGGCCTTCCGGGTCGTCACGGGTGCAGATCTCGCCGTCGGGCTTGTTGTACATGATCACGCGGCGGACCGATTCGGACGCTTCTTCGCGCTTGATCACCTTGCCATCGATGGAGATGGCGTCATGCAGGTCGACGCGCAGGCCAAGGGTGGCCTCTTTGCCATTGACCTTGATCCGGCCCTGGCTGATCCAGGACTCCACGTCGCGGCGCGAGCCGACGCCGATGCGGGCGAGGACTTTCTGCAGCTTTTCGCCTGCTGGGCCGATTTCCTGTTGGTCTTGCTGATCTTCACTCATCTGGGCACCTCCCGGTGTGTCGATTCAGGCTTGAGTGGCCTGAACGGTAGTAAAAACAGGTCTTGTGGCGAAGGGATCGCCAAAGGGTCGCGAATCATACGCTCATGACGCCGGTTGCGCATCAGAGACTAGCCGATAAGTGGCGGCCTACCGGTTTTTCCGCTGGCCGGTGGTAGCCCGACATTTGGCCGCCTGACCTGTAGGAGCGAGCGGGCGGCGATCCGGCTTGCCCGCGATCGAGAACGACGCGACATGCCTGGCACACCGCATCAACGTTCATCGCGAGCAAGCTTCGCTCCTACAGAAGCGTGGCGTGATCAGTCTTCCTGTTCGCGTCTTTCGTTCTCGATGGCCTCGGCCAGCGCCAGGGCTTCGGCCTCTTCGTCGCTCAACTCTGGAGCCGGCGGTTCCAATGCCGCCACGGCGGCCAGCAGCTTGGCGCGGGCTTCGGCGACGCCGAGCACATCGTCATCGACTTCTTGCTCCTGCTCGTCGCCTGCGTCCGCTTCGAGTTCGGCCTCGTGCTCGGCTTCAAGCTCCGCGTCGTGCTCAACTGGCACTTCGGCTTCGGCTTCGGCACGAGTTTGCGTTTCGGGGTCGATCTCGGCGCCAACCTCGGCGTCGGCAACAAAGTCGTCCCCGGACGAATCCACCGCGCCATCGCGATGCAGGTCGTCGAAGTCGGTCTTGATCCCCTCCTCCATCGAGTCCAGTTCCAGCAGCAAGGTGTGGAAACTGGTCTCTTCCTTCGGTTCTTCCGGCTCGGCACTGGCGTCGGCCAGGGCTTGCAGGCTGGCGGGCACCGGCGCGTCGTCGAAGTCGAGGACCGGCTCGGTTTCGATCTCGCGCAGCTCGGCCAGCGGCGGCAGGTCGTCGAGGTTTTTCAGGTTGAAGTGATCGAGAAACGCCTTGGTGGTGGCGAACATCGCCGGCTTGCCCGGCACGTCACGGTAGCCGACCACCCGAATCCACTCGCGCTCCAGCAGGGTCTTGACGATCTGGCTGTTGACCGCCACGCCCCGCACATCTTCGATCTCGCCACGGGTGATCGGCTGACGGTAGGCAATCAGCGCCAGGGTTTCCAGCATCGCCCGGGAGTAACGCTGGGGCCGCTCTTCCCATAGCCGGCCGACCCAGGGCGCGAATTTTTCCCGCACCTGCAGGCGATAACCGGAGGCCACTTCCTTGAGTTCGAAGGCCCGACCTTCGCAGGATTTACCCAGAATGGTCAGAGCCTTCTTGAAGACCGCAGGGTCCGGACGCTCACCTTCCTCGAAGAGCTCGAACAGGCGCTCCATGGATTGCGGTTTTCCCGAGGCCAACAGAAAGGCTTCAAGCAGCGGCGCCAGCTCGCGGGGTTCATTCAGATTCATTGTTTCAGCTCGTTATTCGGCTCGCGCCCGCACATGGATAGCCGTGAAAGGCTCATTCTGTACCAGCTCGACCAGGGATTCCTTGACCAGCTCGAGGATCGCCATGAAGGTCACCACCACCCCCAGGCGTCCTTCTTCCGCGGTGAACAGCTCGACAAAGGGCACAAAACCACCGCCCTTGAGCCGCTCCAGTACCTCGCTCATACGCTCGCGGGTGGACAGCGCCTCGCGGCTGATCTGATGGCTTTCGAACATGTCGCCCCGGCGCAGCACCTCGGCCATGGACATCAGCACCTCTTCCAGGGCGACATCCGGCAGCAGCTTGCGCGCCCGGGCTTCCGGGGCGTCGAGCTTGGGCACTATGACGTCGCGGCCGACCCGGCTCAGGCCGTCGATGCCTTCGGCGGCGGCCTTGAAGCGCTCGTACTCCTGCAGGCGGCGGATCAGTTCGGCGCGCGGGTCTTCCTCTTCCTCTTCCACCTCGGCCGAGCGCGGCAACAGCATGCGCGACTTGATCTCGGCCAGCATGGCCGCCATCACCAGGTACTCGGCGGCCAGCTCCAGGCGCACCGACTGCATCAACTCGACATAGCCCATGTACTGGCGGGTGATTTCCGCCACCGGGATGTCGAGGATGTCGATGTTCTGTTTGCGGATCAGGTACAGCAGCAGGTCGAGCGGGCCTTCGAAGGCTTCGAGAAAGACTTCCAGGGCGTCCGGCGGGATGTACAGGTCCAGCGGCATTTCCATGACCGCCTGGCCGTAGACCATCGCAAAGGGCAGCTCCTGCTGCGCTCCGGCCTGGTCGTCAACGTGTTCCACTGCGGACATTCAGGCCTCGACCATGAAGGGAGCCGGGTCGCCGCAGCCGATACGGATCACTTCCGGCTCGCCATCGGCCAGGTTGATCACGGTGGAGGCCATGATGCCGCCAAAACCGCCATCGATGATCAGGTCGACCTGATGCTCGAGCAGTTGGCGCATTTCATAAGGATCGTTCATCGGCTCGGTTTCACCGGGCATGATCAGGCTGACGCTCATCAGCGGCTCGCCGAGCTCGGCCAGCAGCGCCAGGGCGATCGGATGGCTCGGCACCCGCAGGCCAATGGTGCGTTTCTTCGGGTGCAGCAACAGCCGTGGCACTTCGCGGGTGGCGTTGAGGATGAAGGTGTAAGGCCCCGGCAGGTGAGCCTTGAGCAGGCGAAAGGTGCCGGTATCGATCTTGGCGAACAGGCCCAGCTGCGACAGGTCGCTGCAGATCAGCGCGAAGTTGTGTTTGTCATCCAGTTGCCGCAGGCGCCGCACGCGCTCGACCGCGCTCTTGTCGCCGATCTGGCAGCCAATGGCGTAGGACGAGTCGGTCGGGTAGATCACCACGCCACCTGAGCGGATGATTTCGACAGCCTGTTTGATCAGGCGCGGTTGCGGGTTTTCCGGATGAATCTGGAAAAATTGACTCACATTCTCTACCTGTTCAGACGGCGGCAATAATTGGGTCATGTTTGAACCGACACCAGAGCGGCGGCAGATCCTCCGGAACAGGGCGATACTCGCCTATCTCGGACCAGCCTCCAGGGCCATGAAAATCACTGCCGGCGCTCACCAGCAGACCGAACTCCCGAGCAAGGATGGCCAGGCTGCCCACCTGCTCGGCGGGTTGATGGCCGTTGACCACCTCGATCGCGTGGCCACCTGCTTGAATATAGTCGGCAATCAGGCGGCGACGTTTGCTGCGGGTGAAATCGTAATGCCAGGGATGGGCCAGGCTGACCCAGGCCCCCGCCGCGCGTAGCGTCTCGACGGTTTCCTCGAGGGTCGGCCAGTGCTGCTTGACGTCGCCCAGCTTGCCGGCCCCCAGCCACTTGCGAAAGGCTTCGGCGCGGTCCTTCACGAAACCGGCGCGCACCAGGTAATCGGCGAAGTGCGGCCGGGCCGGCGCATTGCCGCTGTCACCCAGTTCCTGCTGGATCGCCCGGGCCCCTTCGAGGGCACCCGGCATGCCTTTGAGCGCGAGCTTGCGACTTATTTCTTCGGAACGCAGCCAGCGACCGTCGTGCAATTTGCCGATGGCTTCGACCAATGACGGCGCATTGACGTCGAAACCGTAGCCCAGCACATGAATGGTCGCCCCACCCCAGGTGCAGGACAATTCGACGCCATTGACCAGTTGCATGCCCAGTTCCCGGGCCGCGAGGCGAGCCTCGTCGAGGCCTTCCAGGGTGTCATGATCGGTCAGGGCCAGGACTCGCACGCCTTTCTCGAACGCACGCGCAACCAGAGCCGCGGGCACCAGGGCGCCATCGGAGGCCGTGCTGTGGCAGTGCAAATCAACATTCACGGGACTGTTCAACCTCAAGTCAGCTGGCGCTTTCGCTGCCATGGATGTTTGTTATTATGCCGCCACATCCTGCTTCTGGCTGCCACTGTGAAACAATTCATCGACTTCATCCCGCTGTTCCTGTTTTTCATCGTCTACAAAATCGATCCCCGAGTCGTCGACATTGCCGGTCAACAACTGACCGTAGGCGGTATCTACAGCGCCACGGCGGTGTTGATCATCAGTTCCCTGGTGGTATACGGCGCGCTGTTCATCTCCCAGCGCAAACTGGAGAAAAGCCAGTGGCTGACCCTGGTCGCCTGCCTGGTGTTCGGCAGCCTGACCCTGGCCTTCCACAGCGAAACCTTCCTCAAATGGAAGGCGCCGGTGGTCAACTGGCTGTTCGCCCTGGCCTTTATCGGCAGCCACTTCATCGGCGACCGCCTGCTGATCAAGCGCATCATGGGCCACGCGCTGACCCTGCCGGAGCCGGTCTGGACCCGCCTGAACATCGCCTGGATCGCCTTCTTCCTGTTCTGCGGCGCCGCCAACCTGTTCGTCGCCTTCACCTTCCAGAGCATCTGGGTCGACTTCAAGGTCTTCGGCAGCCTGGGCATGACCGTGCTGTTCCTGGTCGGCCAGGGCATCTACCTGTCGCGCCATCTTCACGACACCGAACCCACCACTTCGAAAACCGAGGACTGACATGCTTTACGCAATCATTGCTACAGACGTCGCCAACTCCCTGGAAAACCGCCTGGCCGCGCGCCCGGCGCATCTGGAGCGGTTGCAGCAGCTCAAGGCCGAAGGTCGCGTGGTACTGGCCGGGCCACACCCTGCCGTCGACAGCAATGATCCCGGTGCCGCGGGCTTCACCGGCAGCCTGATCATCGCCGAATTCGACTCGCTGAGCGCCGCCCAGGCCTGGGCCGACGCCGATCCTTACGTCGCCGCCGGTGTCTATGCCAGCGTCGTGGTCAAGCCGTTCAAGCAAGTCCTGCCGTAAATCCTCTCCCGCGCGGTGAACCTTATGGGTTCATCGCGCTCTCAATCGCTCATTATTCTCGTTTGACTGCCGACAACTTGCCCAACACTCGATTGGAATCAGGAGTTCCGATGCGCCAAGCTACGTTGTGCCTGTTGTTGGTCATGTTAACGATCGGGGCGAGCGCCTCTGCCGAAGAAACCGCGGACCCGGGACATTCCACGCCTTTGTCCCTGAGTGCCGGCAACCAGATCAGCGAATTGCAGCAACGCCTGAAAGATAGCGAGCACCAGCGCGAAGAGCTGACCCGGCAATTGCAGAGCGCCGACAGCGAGCGCGAAAGCGCCCAGCTAAGCCGCCTGCGCCAGGAGAACCAGCGCCTCAAGCTGCAACTGCGCGAGGCCCAGGCCAGTTCCGCGCCGCGCCTGCTGACCGATCAGCAGCAATGGTTCGTCACCGGCGCCGGGGTAGCGCTATTGGCCCTGCTCTGCGGTATCTTCGCCAGTGGTGGACATAGGAAGCGTCGACAATGGCTAAATTGAGTGATTCATGAGCGAGCTGTTACTGATTGACGATGACCAGGAGCTCTGCGAACTCCTGACCAGTTGGCTGGGCCAGGAAGGTTTTCAGGTACGGGCCTGCCACGATGGCCTGAGCGCCCGGCGCGCCCTGGCCGACCACGCTCCGGCGGCGGTGGTGCTGGACGTGATGCTGCCCGACGGCAGCGGCCTGGAACTGCTCAAGCAGTTGCGCAACGACCACCCGGACTTGCCGGTGCTGATGCTTTCGGCCCGCGGCGAGCCCCTGGACCGCATCCTCGGCCTGGAACTGGGCGCCGACGACTACCTGGCCAAACCCTGCGATCCGCGTGAACTGACCGCCCGCCTGCGCGCCGTGCTGCGCCGCAGCCACCCGACCGCGGTGTCCAGCCAGATGGAGCTGGGCGACCTGTGTTTCAGCCCGGTACGCGGCGTGGTCAGCATCGACGAACAGGACATCACCCTCACCGTTTCCGAAAGCCGCCTGCTGGAAGCCTTGCTCAAGCAACCGGGCGAACCGCTGGACAAGCAGGAGCTGGCGCAGATCGCCCTGGGCCGCAAGCTGACCCTGTACGACCGCAGCCTGGACATGCACGTCAGCAACCTGCGCAAGAAGATCGGCCCGCACCCCGATGGCCGCCCGCGCATCGTCGCCCTGCGCAGCCGTGGCTACTACTACAGCCTCTGAACAGATTCCTGATCCTTGTAGCCGCTGCCGCAGGCCCTCCTGCATTCGCAAGGTCCCTGCGACCGTACCGGTCGTTCGCAGCCTCGCAGGCTCGGCAGCGGCTACAGGGGTTATGTCAGTTTCGCCAAAAACGTCTTTACCCAAGCTTTACCCTCCGCTGACCGCCGCTGACCTTGATCTCCGTAATCTACACACATCCGGAACTGACCGGGAATGAGACAAGGAGATACACCATGCGCAAGACCCTGATCGCTCTGATGTTCGCCGCCGCCCTGCCGACCGTGGCCATGGCCATGCCGGAAGGCGCAGGTCCCATGGGTCCGATGGATGGCCCGCGCCACAGCGAACACATGCGCGGCAAAGGCCCCTACAGTCAGCTGGACCTGAGCCACGAACAGCGCCAGCAGATTCGCAAGCTGATGGGTGAGCAGATGCACGAGCGCAAGCAGCTAGTGCAGAAGTACCTGGAAAAACTGTCGCCGGCCGACCAGAAGGCCATGAAGGACGAGATCGCCGCCAAGCGCCAGAAAACCGAAGCGGATATCCGCGCCCTGCTCAAGCCGGAACAACAGAAAGAGTTTGACGCCATCCAGAAGAAACACGCCGAGCGCCGCGCCGAATGGGCCGAATTCAAGGCCTGGAAAGCGCAACAGCCGCAAAAAGCGCAATAATGCTCTAGCGCTTATCCCATAGCCCAGTGGCGCCCCCACTGGGCTTTCCTTGTTTGAGGACTTCCCGTGCGTTCATTGTTCTGGCGCATCCTCGCCAGCTTCTGGCTGGCCATCACCCTGGTTGCAGGGCTGTCGATTCTGCTTGGCCATATGCTGAACCAGGATGCCTGGATCCTCAGTCGCCATCCGGGCCTCAATACCCTGGCCGAGGAGTGGACGCGCACCTACGAAGAACAGGGCGAAGACGCCGCCCAGGAGATCCTCGAGCAGCGCAAGCACCAGTACCACGTCAACGTACAGGTGCTGAACGAAGCTGGCGACCCGGTGGTCCGCGGCACCTTCCCGCGCCGCGCGGCGGCCCTCGAGGCCCGGCAGAACAACGATGACCGGCGCCTGCCCTGGCGGCGCCTGACCGCCGAATACACCAGCCCGAAAACCGGCGACACCTACCTGCTGATCTATCGCATTCCCCACCCGGAACTGGACGCCTGGCACCGCGACAGCCTGCTGTGGCCGCTGAGCGCCCTGACCATCGCGCTGGTGGTGCTGACCCTGTTCAGCCTGCTGGTGACCCTGTCCATCACCCGCCCCCTCAGCCGTTTGCGCGGTGCGGTGCATGACCTAGGGCAAACCACTTACCAACAGAACAGCCTGGCTCGCCTGGCCGCCCGCCGCGACGAATTCGGCGTGCTGGCCAAGGACTTCAACCGCATGGGTTCGCGCCTGCAAAGCCTGATCGGCAGCCAGCGCCAGCTGCTGCGCGATGTCTCCCATGAGCTGCGCTCGCCGCTGGCGCGCCTGCGCATCGCCCTGGCGCTGGCCGAACGCGCCACGGCCGAGGAACGCGAGCGCCTGTGGCCGCGCCTGACCCGTGAGTGCGATCGCCTGGAAGCACTGATCAGCGAAATCCTGGTGCTGGCCCGGGTCGATGCCGACAACGCCAGCGCCGAAGAGGTGGACCTCAATGCCCTGCTCGACAACCTGCTGAAAGATGCCCAACTGGCCTGTCCGGAACAGCCGGTGAAGATCCAGGCCGAATCACCGCTCAGCCTCAAGGGCTGGCCGACCATGATCGAACGGGCGCTGGACAATCTGCTGCGCAATGCCCAGCGCTTCAACCCGGCCGGACAGCCGATCGAAGTGCGGGCATTACGTCAGGGAGACCGAATTGTGCTCAGCGTGCGCGATCACGGCCCCGGGGTGGAAGCCGAACATTTGCGTCAGTTGGGCGAACCCTTCTACCGCGCCCCGGGCCAGACCGCGCCGGGTCACGGACTGGGCCTGGCCATCGCCCGGCGCGCCGCGGAACGCCACGGCGGCAGCCTGACCCTGGACAATCATCCCCAGGGCGGCTTTATCGCCAGCCTGGAGTTGCCGTTGGTGCCTGACGTTACTGCCCAGGCCTGAGAAGCTTCGCGGGCAAGTCGGATCGCCGCCCGCTCGCTCCTGCAGACTCGCGTCGTTCACCTATCTGGCGAACGGCACTAACTTGTAGGAGCGAGGCTTGCCCGCGATTAGCTATCCGCGACACTGCAACTCTAGGATCAGGCCTTGCCTGACCAGGCACTGACGAACTCCGCCGTATCCACCTTGGGCGCGACCCGTGGCTCGTTCAGCGGCGTGCCCAGGTACAGGAAGGCGATGATTTCTTCACCGTCGCCCAGGCCGAGCCCCTTGGCCACATGGGGCGAATAGGACAGCTCGCCGGTACGCCACACCGCACCGATCCCCTGGGCGTAGGCCGCCAGCAGGATGCCGTGGGCAGCACAGCCGGCCGCCAGCCGCTGCTCCGATTTCGGCACCTTGACGTGCTCCTGCAAGCGGGCCACTACAACCACCACCAACGGCGCGCGCAGCGGCATGGCACGGGCCTTGTCCAGGGCCGCCTGGGTCACTTCGCCACCCTGCAATTGCACCGCTTCCACCAGCAGCTCGCCCAACTGTTCACGGGCCGCGCCTTCCACCGTCAGAAAGCGCCAAGGCCGCAACTGGCCGTGATCCGGGGCGCGCAATGCCGCCGCGAACAGCGCTTCGCGTTGCGCCGCCGTCGGCGCCGGGTCCACCAGACGCGGTACGGAAACACGGTTGAGCAATGCGTCGAGAGCCTCCATCGGCCACCTCCTGAAAAAAATGTCCGGCCATTCTACCGATAAGTGCCTTCCGGGTGCCGGTTTACATGCTCTGCGCCGCAGGTAGAATGGCGCCCTCCTTATCAGCCCCGAGCGGACCTCATGGCGTTGCCGACCCTACGGATCATTGGTTTCATCATCGGCATTTTCCTGATCACCCTGGCCATCGCCATGGTCATTCCGATGGCGACGCTGGTGCTGTTCGAGCGCACCGGCGACCTGCCGTCGTTCCTCTGGGCCAGCATGATCACCTTCATCGCCGGCCTGGCCCTGGTGATACCCGGGCGCCCGGAGCATGTGCACCTGCGTCCGCGGGACATGTACCTGCTGACGGTGTCCAGCTGGCTGGTGGTGTGCATCTTCGCCGCCCTGCCGTTTTTGCTGACCCAGCACATCAGCTACACCGACTCGTTCTTTGAAAGCATGTCCGGCATCACCGCCACCGGCGCCACCGTGCTCAGCGGCCTGGACACCATGTCGCCGGGCATCCTGATGTGGCGTTCCCTGCTGCACTGGCTCGGCGGCATCGGCTTCATCGGCATGGCGGTGGCGATCCTGCCGCTGCTGCGCATCGGTGGCATGCGCCTGTTCCAGACAGAGTCCTCGGACCGCTCGGAAAAGGTCATGCCGCGTTCGCACATGGTGGCGCGGCTGATCGTGGCGGCCTATGTCGGCATCACCATTCTCGGTAGCCTGGCCTTCTGGTGGGCCGGGATGAGCCTGTTCGACGCGATCAACCACGCGATGTCGGCGATTTCCACCGGCGGCTTCTCCACCTCCGACAGCTCGCTGGCGCACTGGCCGCAACCGGCGGTGCACTGGGTGGCGGTGGTGGTCATGATCCTCGGCAGCCTGCCGTTCACCCTGTACGTCGCGACCCTGCGCGGTAACCGCCGGGCGCTGATCAAGGACCAGCAGGTCCAGGGCTTGCTCGGCATGCTGCTGGTGACCTGGCTGGTGCTCGGCACCTGGTACTGGTGGACCACCCAGCTGCATTGGCTGGAAGCCCTGCGTCACGTCGCGCTGAACGTCACCTCGGTGGTCACCACCACCGGTTTCGCCCTGGGCGACTACAGCCTGTGGGGCAACTTCTCGCTGATGCTGTTCTTTTACCTGGGCTTCGTCGGCGGCTGTTCCGGCTCGACCGCCGGCGGGATCAAGATTTTCCGCTTCCAGGTCGCCTACATCCTGCTCAAGGCCAACTTGAACCAGCTGATCCACCCGCGCGCGGTAATCAAGCAGAAGTACAACGGTCACCGCCTCGACGAGGAAATCGTCCGTTCGATCCTGACCTTCTCGTTCTTCTTCGCCATCACCATCTGCGTGATCGCCCTGGCGCTGTCGCTGCTGGGTGTGGACTGGATGACCGCGCTGACCGGTGCGGCCAGTACGGTGTCGGGGGTCGGCCCGGGCCTGGGCGAAACCATCGGCCCGGCCGGTAACTTCGCCACCCTGCCGGACGCCGCCAAGTGGATTCTGTCGCTGGGCATGCTGCTCGGCCGGCTGGAGATCATCACCGTATTCGTGTTGTGTATTCCGGCATTCTGGCGTCACTGATCAAGACCGAGGACTCCTGCAATCGCGCCCGGTATTCGCCGGGCGTGGCATCGAACCAGCGACGGAAAGCGCGGAAAAAGTTGCTCGGGTCGGCAAACCCCAACAGATAGGCAATCTCCAGCAGGGTCATGCTCGGCTGCGCCAGGTACTGCTCGGCCAGCTCACGACGGGTGTCGTCGAGCAGGGTCTGGAAACTGGTGCCCTCCTCCTGCAGACGCCGTTGCAGGGTGCGCTGGGACAGGTGCAGGGTCTGGGCCACGGCTTCGCGTTTCGGCTCCCCCTGGGGCAACAACCGGCACAGCGCCTGGCGCGCCTTGTGCGTCACCCGGCTTTCGGAGAACCGCGCCAGATATTCACCGGCAAAACGGTCATGCAGCAGCGCCATGGCTTCATTGGCGGTCGGCAATGGCGCTTCCAGATCGGCACGCTCGAAAATCAACGCATCGTAAGGCGCGTTGAACACCAGCGGTGCATGAAACGCCTGCTTGTAGGGCTCCAGATCGACCGGCACCGCCCCCTGCATCAGTACCTGACGCGGCTGCAGCGTCCGCCCGGTCAACCAGCCACACAGCGCCAGCGCACAGGCCAGAGAGGCTTCGGCACTTTGCCGGGTCGGCGGCAGGTGATCGCCGTGCACCGTCAGAATCAGCGCATAACCTTCAGGTAAAAGCCGGAAACTCAGATCAGCGCTTTCCGCGATGATCCGCTGGTAGCGCACCAGGCGCTGGAACCCCTCGGCCAGGGTACGGCTGGACATCAGGGCATATCCGGCCACGTTGAAAGAGGCCGGGCGCACCACCTTGCCCATGTTCAGGCCGATCGCCGGGTTGCCGGACTGTTCCACCGCACGCTGCCAGAGACGCGTCATCGAGTCCTGCGGGAAACGCGCGTCCGGATCGTCCAGCGCGGCATAGTCGAGCCCGATCTGCTTGAACAATGCACGGCAATCCAGGCCGTCCATCTCCAGAGCTTTGACAATTCCCATCGCCCAGCTTGCAGAAGTCGTTCGTTCGCTCATGGTGGGTTCTTTTACATGATGAGCCGCATACCACGGCCGATTTCCCAAGGATACTAAAGTGGCGCCTATTGTCACTGGCCCCAGCCATTGATGACTCTAGACTCAAATAAGCTCCCCGCAGAGTGTCCCGCTGACAGAACAACAACCACAGAGATCGCAGTCGTGGATAACATCAAGCAATTCAACAGCTTCGCCGAGTTCTATCCCTATTACCTGAGCGAACACAGCAACAGCACCTGCCGCCGCCTGCACTTCGTGGGCACGACCCTGGTGATCTTCATCCTCGCCTTCGCCATCGGCAAAGGCGCCTGGCTGTTGCTGCTGGCCCTGCCGGTGGCCGGCTACAGCTTCGCCTGGGTCGGTCATTTCTTCTTCGAGAAGAACCGCCCGGCCACCTTCCAGCATCCGCTCTACAGCCTTCTGGGCGATTTCGTCATGTACCGCGACATGCTGACCGGCAAGGTGCCGTTCTAGGCCTGGCCGGACAGCAAGCCGTCCCGCGCAGCCAGTGCAGGATTGGATCCAAGGCATAGACTCCAATCATTGCGCAAAAAACAACAAGAGGATTGCCGATGAACGCTCACGCCCGTTTCACCCACATGAAGGATGGCACCCAGGAAGACTGGGCGATCATCGCCGCGGATTTCAGCGCCTATGCCAAGCAGTTGTCGGCGCGCATCGTGGCGCATCTGAAGCTGCTCGAGGGCGATTTTGGCGGCTTCCCGGTGGACCGCCTGACCCACTCGCTGCAAACCGCCAGCCGGGCCTGGCATGACGGCCGCGATGAGGAATACGTGGTCTGCGCCCTGCTCCACGACATCGGCGACACCCTGGGTTCCTACAATCACCCGGACATCGCCGCGGCGATCCTCAAGCCCTTCGTCAGCCCCGAGAACCTGTGGATGGTGGAGAAGCACGGGATTTTCCAGGGCTACTACTTCTTCCATCACCTGGGCATGGACCGGCACCTGCGCGAGCAATTCAAGGACCACCCGCTGTATCTGCGGACCGCCGAATTCTGTGCCAAGTACGACGCCGCGGCATTCGATCCAGAGTACGACAGTCTGCCCCTGAGCTTTTTCGAACCCATGCTCGAACGCCTGTTCGCCCAGCCGAAAAACTCGATCTACAAGGCAGCCATGCAGGAACACGCGCCGGCCTGAGGCCTGCTGCGCAGGCCA
>NZ_JAQZAA010000019.1:0-76019 GCF_028640875.1 Pseudomonas sp. SBT1-2
CCTACAGGTTGCACAAGTCCGGTAGGAGCGAGGCTTGCCCGCGAAAGCGATTGCCCTGACGACAGGGTCTCCGGGCCGTTGCAATCAATCCGGAATCGGCAGGCTCAGGCTCTCTTTCACCTCTTCCATCACGATATAGCTCTTGGATTCGCGCACGTGGGGCAGCTTGAGCAGGATGTCGCCCAGCAGTTTGCGGTACGAGGCCATTTCGGAAATCCGCGCCTTCACCAGATAGTCGAAGTCCCCCGACACCAGGTGGCATTCCAGTACGTGCGGCAGTTTCAGCACGGCACGGCGGAACTCCTCGAAGGTGTCGCCGGACTTGTAGTCCAGGCTGATTTCGACGAACACCAGCAGGCTACCCTTGAGGTGTTGCGGGTTGAGGCGGGCGTTGTAGCCCATGATGATGCCTTCGCGCTCCAGGCGGCGGACCCGCTCGGTGCACGGCGTGGTCGACAGCCCGACCTTTTCCCCCAGCTCAGTAAAGGAGATGCGCCCATCGGCCTGCAGGATGCGCAGGATATTGCGATCGATCTTGTCCAGCTCGCGCTTCGTCTGGTGGTTGGTCCGCATAGGGGATGCGCCTCCGTGAAAAGGGTTTTTGCCGAGAATTCTCGCCAAATATAGGCGTTTATATAGTGAAAAGCACTGGTCATTGCTTTTTATACTGCGCGCATCTTCGCTCTGAATAACAAACGTCAGCGGTTATCCGCGATGAGGGATATGAAAATGCGCGTTCTGGTCTTGGGTAGCGGCGTGATCGGTACCACCAGTGCCTACTATCTGGCCCGTGCCGGTTTCGAAGTGACGGTTGTCGACCGTCAGCCGGCCGTTGCCATGGAAACCAGCTTCGCCAACGCCGGCCAGGTTTCGCCGGGTTATGCCTCGCCCTGGGCCGCGCCGGGCGTGCCGCTCAAGGCCATCAAGTGGCTGCTGCAGCGCCACGCGCCGCTGGCGATCAAGGCCACCGCCGACATCGATCAATACCTGTGGATGGCGCAGATGCTGCGCAACTGCACCGCCGCCCGCTACGCGGTGAACAAGGAACGCATGGTCCGTCTGTCCGAGTACAGCCGCGACTGCCTCGACGAACTGCGCCTGGAGACCGGCATCGCCTATGAAGGCCGCAGCCTGGGGACCACCCAGCTGTTCCGCACCCAGGCGCAACTGGATGGCGCGGCCAAGGATATCGCCGTGCTCAAGGAATCCGGCGTACCTTTCGAAGTGCTGGACCGCGAAGGCATCGCCCGCGTCGAGCCGGCCCTGGCCAGCGTGACCGACATCCTGGCCGGCGCCCTGCGCCTGCCTAACGACCAGACTGGCGACTGCCAGATGTTCACCACGCGCCTGGCGCAAATGTGCACCAAGCTGGGTGTGGAATTCCGCTTCGACCAGAACATCCAGCGCATGGACTTCGCCGGCGACCGCATCAACGGCGTCTGGATCGACGGCAAGCTGGAAACCGCCGATCGCTACGTGCTGGCCCTCGGCAGCTATTCGCCGCAACTGCTCAAGCCGCTGGGCATCAAGGCCCCGGTGTACCCGCTCAAGGGTTACTCGCTGACCGTGCCGATCACCAACCCGGCCATGGCCCCGACTTCGACCATCCTCGACGAAACCTACAAGGTGGCGATCACCCGTTTCGACAACCGTATTCGCGTTGGCGGCATGGCGGAAATCGCCGGTTTTGACCTCTCGCTGAATCCGCGTCGGCGCGAAACGCTGGAGATGATCGTCAACGATCTTTATCCTCAGGGCGGCGATCTGTCCGAGGCCAGTTTCTGGACCGGCCTGCGTCCTACCACCCCGGACGGCACGCCGATCGTCGGCGCCACGCCCATGCGCAACCTGTTCTTGAACACGGGGCATGGCACGCTTGGCTGGACCATGGCTTGTGGTTCCGGTCGCCTGCTGGCTGACCTGATGGCGAAGAAAAAGCCGCAGATCAGCGCCGAAGGTCTCGATATTTCTCGTTACGGTAATTCTCAGGAGCCTGCAAAACATGTCAATCCAGCGCCAGCTCACCAATGAGCGCATGAGTCAGATCGTCGTTCACAGCGGTACCGTGTATCTGGCCGGGCAAGTCGGCGACGACCTGAACGCCGGGATTGAGCAGCAGACCCGTGAAACCCTCGCCAACATCGAGCGTTTGCTGGACCTGGCTGGCACCGACAAGTCGCGCCTGCTGTCGGTGACTATCTACCTGAAGGACATCGATGCGCACTTCGCCGGGATGAACAGCGTATGGGACCAGTGGCTGCCAAAAGGCGTCGCCCCGGCCCGTGCAACCGTCGAAGCCAAGCTCTGCGAACCGGAAATCCTGGTCGAGCTGTCCGTCGTGGCCGCTCTGCCTTAAGCAAGATCCCTCTCCCGGCGCCACCGATGGTTAACGCTGTCGGCCGGCGCCGGTTTTTTCTTCCCACATGACCGCCTAGAAGTCTGCCGCCATGCGTCCTGCCCGTGCCCTGATCGATCTTCAAGCCCTGCGTCACAACTACCAACTGGCCCGCGAAGCGTCGCCGGGCGCCCGTGCGCTCGCGGTGATCAAGGCCGATGCCTATGGCCATGGCGCGGTGCGTTGTGCCCAGGCGCTGGAAGCCGAGGCCGACGGCTTTGCCGTGGCCTGCATCGAAGAAGCCCTGGAACTGCGGGCGGCGGGGATTCGCGCGCCGATATTGCTGCTCGAAGGTTTTTTCGAGGCCGACGAGCTGGACCTGATCGTCGAGCATGATTTCTGGTGCGTGGTGCATTCGCTGTGGCAGCTGGAAGCCATCGAGCAGGCCAGCGTCGCCAAGCCGCTGACGGTATGGCTCAAGCTGGATTCGGGCATGCACCGCGTCGGCCTGCATCCCAAGGATTACCAACTGGCTTATCAACGACTGCTGGCCAGCGGCAAGGTGGCGAAGATCGTGCTGATGAGCCACTTCGCCCGCGCCGACGAGCTCAGCTGCAGCCGCAGCGACGAGCAGGTCGCGGTGTTCGAGGCGGCGCGCCAGGGCTTGTCCGCCGAGATCAGCCTGCGCAACTCGCCAGCCGTGCTCGGCTGGCCGAATATCCCCAGCGACTGGGTACGCCCCGGCATCATGCTGTATGGCTCGACCCCGTTCGAAGAGCCACATCCGCTGGCCGCGCGCCTGCAACCGGTGATGACCCTGGAATCGAAAGTGATCTGCGTGCGCGAACTGCCGCCCGGCGAACCGGTGGGGTATGGCGCCAAATTTGTCACGCCGCGGCCAATGCGGATCGGCGTGGTGGCCATGGGGTACGCCGACGGTTATCCGCGGCATGCGCCGACCGGTGCGCCGGTGCTGGTGGCGGGGCAGCGTACCCAACTGCTCGGCCGGGTCTCCATGGACATGTTGTGCATCGACCTGACCGACGTGCCAGAGGCCGGGCTGGGTTCTACCGTCGAGCTGTGGGGCAAGAACATCCTCGCCAGCGAGCTGGCGGCCGCGGCCGATACCATCCCTTACCAGCTGTTCTGCAACCTGCGCCGAGTGCCACGCGTCTATTCCGGGGACTGAACAGCGCGGCGCACTGCCGAAAGTCGCCTTGCTTCCTGGGATTGGGGCCCAAGTGTTGTAAATACTGAACGCTATCGCCATGATAACGCTCAACTAGAACAACGCCTGATCCCTAGGAGGCTGCCGCATTGGACGTCGGTGAACGACTGCAATCCATCCGTAAACTCAAAGGCCTTTCCCAGCGTGAACTCGCCAAGCGCGCGGGCGTCACCAACAGCACCATTTCGATGATCGAGAAGAACAGCGTCAGCCCCTCGATCAGTTCGCTGAGAAAGGTTCTTGGCGGCATTCCCATGTCGATGGTCGAGTTTTTTTCGGAAGAAATCCTCCAGGAAAAACCCACCCAGATCGTCTACAAAGCCAACGAGTTGATCGATATTTCCGATGGCGCGGTGACCATGAAACTGGTGGGCCGGGCGCATCCGAGCCGGGCGATCGCTTTTCTCAACGAGATCTATCCGCCGGGCGCCGACACCGGTGAAGAGATGCTCACCCACGAAGGCGAGGAAACCGGGATTCTCGTGGAAGGACGCCTGGAGCTGGTGGTGGGCCTTGAGACATTCGTGCTCGAAGCCGGCGACAGCTACTATTTCGAAAGCACCAAGCCGCACCGTTTCCGTAATCCTTTCGATGCACCCGCGCGACTAATCAGCGCAGCCACGCCCGCGAACTTCTAATAGAAGAGGCGTCCTGCAAGGATTGCAGCGGTGCCCGAAGCAGCATTTCGCCTCTCTCTAATCCCCCTTTGAATCTAGGGTTGTTTCAGAGTGGCGGGCTAACCGCTATACTTGCGCCCGCCCGCGAAACCGTGGCCGTGGGCGTGACTAGCCACCATTGAGGGTGTACGCGTGAACCTAATTATGAAAATGCTGGCTGCACCAGCAACCGTATTGGCCCTCTGGGCTGTCAGCGCTCAAGCTGCGACCAACGACGACATTGCCAAGCGCCTCGAGCCGGTTGGCCAGGTCTGCGTCCAAGGTCAGGAATGCAAGGGCATGGAAGTCGCTGTTGCCGCCGGTGGCGGTGGTGCGAAGACTCCAGACGAAGTGATTGCCAAGCATTGCAATGCTTGCCACGGTTCCGGCCTGCTGGGCGCGCCGAAAATCGGCGACGCCGCTGCCTGGAAAGAGCGCGCGGATCACCAGGGCGGTCTCGACGGCATCCTGGCCAAGGCCATTACCGGTATCAACGCGATGCCGCCTAAAGGCACCTGCGCCGATTGCTCCGACGAAGAGCTCAAGGGCGCCATCCAGAAGATGTCCGGCTTGAAATAAGCCTGTATCTTCCGCAAAAAAGCCGCTTACGAGCGGCTTTTTTCATGCCTGCGATCCGGCCGGGACTGTTCATTGCAGCAAAGACCCGGCAAGCTCGGTCCAACCTCAATTCATGGAAGGTTCTGGAGGATCGGATGGTGCAGTCATGTTCTATCGAGCGGGCGGTCGATGAGGTCCTGGCACGCTTGCCGGCGCATATTCACATGGGCATGCCGCTGGGGCTGGGCAAGCCCAACCGCTTCGCCAATGCCCTGTATCGTCGGGTTGCACAGCTGCCCGAACGCCAACTGACCATTTACACCGCCCTGAGCCTGGGCCGCCCGCCACTGGGTGATGGCTTGCAACGGCGCTTCCTCGAGCCTTTCATCGAGCAGATATTCGGCGACTACCCCGAGCTGGAATTCCTCGCCGACCTGCACCGCAACCAGGTGCCGGCCAATATCCATATCGAACAGTTCTTCATGCAACCCGGCAGCCTGCTCAACAGTGCAACGGCGCAGCAGGATTACGTCTGCAGCAACTACAGCCACGCCGCGCGCGACATCAATGCCGCCGGCCTGAACCTGGTCGCGCAACTGGTGGCCCGGGACCCGCAACAGGCCGACCGCCTGAGCCTGAGCTGCAACCCGGACATCACCCTCGACCTGCTGCCGATGATCGCCGAGCGCCGTGCCGCCGGCGAAACCATCCTGCTGCTGGGCCAGGTGCATCGCGAACTGCCTTATATGCCGGGCGACGCCGAGATCGACGCTGTCACCTTCGACCTGCTGATCGACGAAGAGGAGGGCAGCACGCTGTTTTCCACGCCGAACATGCCGGTGGGGTTCCAGGATCATTTTATCGGCCTGCACGCCAGCACCCTGGTGCGCGACGGCGGCACCCTGCAGATCGGCATCGGCTCCATGGGCGATGCGTTGACGGCGGCGTTGCTGGCGCGCCAGGCGGACAACGACGGCTATCGGGCGCTGCTGGCGGACCTGGAGATCCAGTGCTGGAAACCGCTGATCGAGCGCGAAGGCGGGGTGGAGCCTTTCGCCAAGGGCCTGTATGGCTGCAGCGAGATGTTCGTCAACGGCCTGCTG
Organism: Pseudomonas sp. SBT1-2; assembly: GCF_028640875.1. Taxonomy (NCBI): domain Bacteria; kingdom Pseudomonadati; phylum Pseudomonadota; class Gammaproteobacteria; order Pseudomonadales; family Pseudomonadaceae; genus Pseudomonas; species Pseudomonas sp. SBT1-2. The sequence continues at coordinate 5,881 of NZ_JAQZAA010000019.1, forward strand.
GCCCTGGCCGATGCTGGCATTGTGCGGCGCAAGGTCTATCCCTCGGTGGCCCTGCAGCAACAGGCCAACGCCGGGACCCTGGATGAAGACCAGGCGCCGGGCGGGGTGTCGGTGCATGGTGGCTTTTTCCTCGGGCCGCGCAGTTTCTACCAGCGCCTCAGGGATCTGCCCAAGAGCAAGCTTGGCGAGTTCAACATGACCGCCATCAGCTACATCAACGAGCTGTATGGCCAGGAAGAGCTCAAGCGCCTGCAGCGCCAGGATGCGCGGTTCATCAACAGCTCGATCATGGTCACCCTGCTCGGCGCCGGGGTGGCGGATCAGCTGGAAGACGGCCGGGTGCTCAGTGGCGTCGGCGGGCAGTACAACTTTGTCGCCCAGGGCCATGCGCTGCGAGGCGCGCGCTCGATCCTGATCCTGCGCAGCTGGCGCGAGTCCGCGGGCCTGGTCAGCTCCAACATCGTCTGGGAATACGGCCATTGCACCATCCCGCGGCACCTGCGGGACATCGTGGTCACCGAGTACGGCATCGCCGATCTGCGCGGCAAGACCGATGCGAAGGTGGTCGAAGCGCTGCTCAATATCAGCGACTCGCGGTTCCAGCCGGGCCTGATCGAACAGGCGCAGAAGGCCGGCAAGCTGCCCAAGGACTTCCGCCTCGATCCGCGCTTCACCGATAACCACCCACAACGCCTATTGGCGATCCAGGCGCAGCACCGGCACCTGTTCCCGGAATATCCGCTGGGCAGCGACTTCAGCGTGGAGGAGCGGGACTTGCTGCGGGCGCTGAACTGGCTGAAGAGCAAGTTCAAGCTCAGCGAGATTCTCGAATTGGGCAAGGCGGCGCTGGATGCGCCACCACCGGAAGCCTTCCCGGCGCATCTGCAGCGGGTGCAACTGGTGAAGCCCGATGGTTGGCGCGAGGAGATCTATCAGCGTTTGCTGCTGGCCGCCTTACGCGAGACAGCGCAGGCATAAGGTAGACGCCTGGCAGCGTCATCGCGGGCAAGCCTCGCTCCTACAGAAGCAGGCGGCATCTGTAGGTGCGAGACGTGCTTGCGATTGAAGAGGCAACGCCTCTTTAGATAAAGCTCACCACGCCACCGGCCAGGGACTTGACCCGGGCCAGGGATTCCACGCGATAGCCTTGCGCGTCCAGTTCGGCGCGGCCGCCCTGGAACGACTTCTCGATCACGATGCCCAGGCCGGCCACGGTGGCGCCCGCCTGCTTGATGATCGAGATCAGCGCCTGGGACGCCTTACCGTTGGCCAGGAAGTCATCGATGATCAGCACGCGGTCGCTGCTGGTCAGGTGGCGCGGGGAAATCGCCACGGTGCTTTCGGTCTGCTTGGTGAACGAATACACGGTCGCCGACAGCAGGTTCTCGGTCAGGGTCAGGGACTGGTGCTTGCGCGCGAAGATCACCGGTACGCCCAGGTTCAGGCCGGTCATGATCGCCGGAGCGATGCCCGAGGCTTCGATGGTGACGATCTTGGTGATCCCCGAGTCCTTGAACAGCGTGGCGAATTCGTCGCCGATCAGCTTCATCAAGGCCGGGTCGATCTGGTGGTTCAGAAAGGCGTCGACTTTCAGGACCTGGTCGGAAAGCACGATGCCTTCTTCGCGAATTTTCTTGTGCAGTGCTTCCATGAAGCTTTCCTCTTTTGGCGCCTTGTGCGCCTGAGCTCTGATAAAAGGTGTTCGGTTAAAAATGCTTGGGTTAAAAATGCTGCGGCTAAAAAATGTTCAATTCTAGCGCTTTAACATCGCCCGTATATCCGCCAACGCATTATTGCCGCGAACAGCTTTGACTTCGGTCGGGGTGTCGTCGTTGCCTTCCCACGCCAGGTCGTCCGGCGGCAATTCGTCGAGGAAGCGGCTGGGGGCGCAGTCGATGATTTCACCGTACTGCTTGCGCTTGGCGGCGAAGGTGAAGGCCAGGGTCTGGCGCGCGCGGGTGATGCCCACGTAGGCCAGGCGGCGTTCTTCCTCGATGGTGTCGGCTTCGATACTGGAGCGGTGGGGGAGGATTTCCTCCTCCATGCCCATGATGAACACATAGGGGAATTCCAGGCCCTTGGAGGCATGCAGGGTCATCATCTGCACGCCCTCGGCGCCGTCTTCCTCTTCCTGCTGACGCTCCAGCATGTCGCGCAACACCAGCTTGCCGATGGCGTCTTCGACGGTCATTTCGCCGTCTTCGTCTTTTTCCAGGGTGTTCTTCAGCGCCTCGATCAGGAACCACACGTTACCCATGCGGTAGTCGGCGGCCTTGTCGCTGGAGCTGTTGGTGCGCAGCCAGTTCTCGTAGTCGATGTCCATGACCATGCTGCGCAGGGCGGAGATCGGGTCTTCGCCGGCGCACTGCTCGCGCACCTTGTCCATGAAGCGCTTGAAACGCGCCAGGCGGTCGGTGAAGCGGCTGTCCAGGTGCTCGCCCAGGCCGATCTCGTCGGTGGCGGCGTACATCGAGATCTTGCGTTCGGTGGCGTAGTTGCCGAGCTTTTCCAGGGTGGTCGAGCCGATTTCCCGGCGCGGCACGTTGATCACCCGCAGGAAGGCGTTGTCGTCGTCCGGGTTCACGATCAGGCGGAAGTAGGCCATCAGGTCCTTCACTTCCTGGCGCCCGAAGAAGCTGTTGCCGCCGGACAGGCGATAGGGAATCTGGTGATGCTGCAGCTTCAGCTCGATCAGCTTGGCCTGGTAGTTGCCGCGATAGAGGATCGCGAAATCGCTGTAGGGCCGGTCGGTGCGCAAGTGCAGGCTGAGGATTTCCATGGCCACCCGCTCGGCCTCGGCGTCCTCGTTGCGGCAGCGGATCACGCGGATCTCGTCGCCATGGCCCATCTCGCTCCACAGCTGTTTCTCGAACTCGTGGGGGTTGTTGGAGATCAGCACGTTGGCGCAGCGCAGGATGCGGCTGGTGGAGCGGTAGTTCTGCTCGAGCATCACCACCTTCAAGGACGGGTAGTCCTCCTTGAGCAGCATCAGGTTTTCCGGGCGGGCGCCGCGCCAGGCATAGATCGACTGGTCGTCGTCGCCCACCACGGTGAACTGGTTGCGCTTGCCGATGAGCATTTTCACCAGCAGGTACTGGCTGGCGTTGGTGTCCTGGTATTCGTCCACCAGCAGGTAGCGCACCTTGTTCTGCCACTTCTCCAGGATGTCGGCGTGTTCCTCGAACAGCTTCACCGGCAGCAGGATCAGGTCGTCGAAGTCCACCGCGTTGAACGCCTTGAGCGTGCGCTGGTAGTGGGTGTAGACGATGGCCGCGGTCTGTTCCTTGGGGTTGCGCGCGTTCTCCAGGGCCTGGGCCGGCAGGATCAGGTCGTTCTTCCAGGCGCCGATCATGTTCTTGATCTCGTCGACGCCATCGTCGCCCGAGTATTCCTTTTGCATGATGTCGGTCATCAGGGCCTTGACGTCGGTCTCGTCGAAGATCGAGAAGCCCGGCTTGTAGCCCAGCCGCACATGCTCCTTGCGGATGATGTTCAGCCCCAGGTTGTGGAAGGTCGACACGGTCAGGCCACGGCCCTCGCCACTGCGCAGCAGGGTGCCGACCCGCTCCTTCATCTCCCGCGCGGCCTTGTTGGTGAAGGTCATGGCGACGATGTACTGCGCGCGAATGCCGCAGTTCTGGATCAAGTGGGCGATCTTGCGCGTGATTACACTGGTCTTGCCGGAGCCTGCACCGGCGAGCACCAAAAGAGGGCCGCCGACATAGTTCACGGCTTCTTGCTGCCGGGGATTGAGTCGGGACATGACGAAAAAAGGGGTCTGTAACGAAATGGGCGGGCATTTTAACAGGCTGGACGGATTCTGCTGCTCTCTCCGACTTGTGACGCAGCACGCTATCTAAATTTGCCGGTTTTGATACTTTCCCTCAGGATGCGCGCTGAATATGCGTCTAATGTTCGAGTTAGAGCGATACAAGAAACCGCGTTTGATAATCAATATCATTTGTCATTGTTTATCCACGCGTCATAATGCCCGCCGCCAACTTCTATTACAGAGTCTAGGGAGCTAGCTTGTCCAAGCCTGTCGAACCCTTGCGCTTGCTGCTGCTGGCCGAAGAGCCGGCGTGGGCAGCGTTGTTGCGCGAGTGTCTCGCTCCGTTGGGAGACTCGGTGGTGCTGATCAGTGCGCCGACCTGGGAATCTGTCAGCCGTCTGTTCGATGAAGATCGCTCTGCGATTCTGTTAACCGTTCCCCAACTGCAACCGGCTCCCGGTCGTTGCAGCCTGCCCACGGTATTGCTGCTGGAGCAGGAGCCGCTGAACACGCCAGCCGGCGCCAGCGACTGGCTGGTGAATAAAAGCCTCAGTACCGATACGGTGCGCCGTTGCCTGCGCCATGTGCGTGAGCGCGGGGTGCTGGAAAGCACCCTGTTGCGCCTGGCCGAGCAGGACCCTTTGACCGGCATCGCCAACCGCCAGGGTTTCCAGACCCTGCTGGCGGCGCGCCTGGCGGAAAACGAAGGGCGCGGGCTGGCGCTGGGGCACCTGGACCTGGACAACTTCCGGCATGCCAACGATGCGCTGGGCCACCAGGCCGGCGACCGGTTGATCCTGCAAGTGGTCTCGCGGCTCAAGAGCCAGCTTGAGGCCGGGGACCAGCTGGCGCGCCTGGGCAGCGACGAGTTCGCCCTGCTGATCGATACCCGCCGGGCGCCGCAACGCGCCGAGTGGATGGCCGAGCGCATCGCCGAAGTCATGGCCGAGCCGTACTGGATCGACGGTGAAAGCCTGCTGATCGGCTGCAGCCTGGGCATCGCCCACGCCAGGGCGAATGCCGGCGCCGACCCGCTGATGTGGCACGCGCACATCGCCATGCAGCAGGCCAAAAGTACCCAGGGCTGTACCTTTCATATCTTCAACGAACGCATCAACCGCAATGCCCGCAGCCTCGCCGACCTGGAAAGCGAACTGCGCCGGGCCTTGCGCCGCGACGAGCTGGAGCTGCACTACCAGCCGCGCCTGAACCTGCATGACGGGCAGATCGTCGGCCTCGAAGCCCTGGTGCGCTGGCGCCATGGCGAGCGCGGGCTGTTGCCGCCGAGCGAGTTCGTGCCGCTGGCCGAGCAGAGCGGCCTGATCGTGCCGCTGGGCTACTGGGTGATTTCCCGGGCGCTGCGCGACATGCAGGCCCTGCGCGAACGCGGCCTGGCGCCGCTGCACATGGCGGTCAACCTGTCGTTCCGCCAGTTCCAGGACAGCCAGTTGCTGTCGACCCTCAGCCGGCTGATTGCCGAGCGTGGTGTCGAGGCGCAATGGCTGGAATTCGAGCTGACCGAAACCGCGGTGATGCGCCGCAGTGACCTGGTCAAGCAGACCATGGATGCGCTGGGCCGGCTGGGGGTGCGGTTTTCCCTGGACGACTTCGGCACCGGGTTTTCGTCTTTCGTGCACCTCAACAGCCTGCCGATTGCCCTGCTCAAGATCGACAAGAGCTTCGTCGGCGGCATGGAGCAGCGCGAAGAGAACCGCAAGCTGGTGCACGCCATGATCAACCTGGCTCACAACCTCCATCTCGAGGTGGTGGCCGAGGGCGTGGAAACCCCCGAGCAGCTGGCCTTGCTGCGCAGCTTTGGTTGCGATCAGGCGCAGGGCTACCTGATCAGCAAGCCGCTGCCGCTGGCGGAACTGGTGGAATACCTGACGTTCGGCGCAAGCCAGCAAGTCCTGGTCGGCGAGGTCAGCTGATGGCATCCCGCTGTAGCGGCAGGAGCCCTCGAGCTCCTGCAGCTACAGGGAATCCTGGGCGGTCTGGAAGTTATCCCGTGGCGCGGGTTCCGCGCCTTCCCGGCGAATCATCCGCCGCATCTTCCATTCGAAGGCCAGGGTCAGGCTGATGGCGGCGCACGCCAGCCCCGATGCCAGGCCCCACCACACGCCGGTCGCGCCCCAGCCCAGGGTGAAGGCCATCAGCCAGGCCGCCGGCGCACCGATCAGCCAATAGCAGCCCAGGCCCACGAGGAAGGTGGTCTTGGCGTCCTTGAGCCCGCGAATCGCGCCCATGGCGATGGTCTGCGTGCCGTCGAACAGCTCGAACCAGGCCGCGACCGCCAGCAGGCTGACCGCCAGGTTGATCACATCGCGAAAGGCCGGGTCGTCATGGTCGAGGAACAGCCCGATCAGCTGGTTCGGCAGCAGCCAGAAAATCATGGCGAAACCCAGCATGGCCGCGCCGCCAAAGGCGATCCCGACCCGCCCGGCCATGCGCGCGTGCAGCAGCTGCCCGGCGCCGTAGTGCTGGCCGATGCGCATGGTGATCGCGTAGGAGATCCCGGCCGGCACCATGAAGGCCACGGAGACGATCTGCAGGGCGATCTGGTGCGCCGCCAGCTGGGTGCTGCCCATGGTGCCCATGCACAGCGCGGCAAAGGCGAACAGCCCGACTTCCACCGCGTAGGTGCCGCCGATGGGCAGGCCCAGGCGCCAGAGTTCCCGCAGGTACTGGCGATTGGGCCGCGCCAGGCCCTGGCGCAGCGGGTAGGCGGCGTAGGCCGGGTGGCGCTTGATGTGCCAGGCCAGCGCCACGGCCATGCAGTTGGCGACGATCGCGGTGACCAGGCCGATCCCCACCAGCCCCAGTTTCGGCAGGCCGAACATGCCGGTGATCAAGGCGTAATTGAGCAGGAAGTTGGCCACGGTGCCGCCCAGGCTGATGACCATCACCGGCGTGGCACGGCCGATGGCGCTGGTGAAACCGCGCAGGGCCATGAAGCTCAGGTAGCCGGGCAGGGCGAACGGCAGGATCAGCAGGAACTGGCCGGCGGACTGCACGTTGGTTTCGGTCTGGCCGAACAGCAGCAACACCGGCTTGAGGTTCCACAGCAGCAGGCCGGCGACCAGCGCCATCAGCCACGCCAGCCAGAGCCCGGCCTGGGTCAGGCGCGCGGCGCCTTCGATGTCGCCGGCGCCCTGGCGAATCGCGACCAGGGTCCCGACCGCCGCGATCACGCCGATGCAGAAGATCGACACGAACGAATAGGTGGCCGCGCCGAGACCGCCGCCGGCCAGGGCTTCCGGGCTCAGGCGGGCCATCATCAGGGTGTCGGTCAGCACCATCAGCATGTGCGCCAACTGTGAGGCGATCAGCGGCCCGGCCAGCCGCAGGATGGCCCAGAGTTCGGTGCGTGCTGGATGCTGCATGGTCATCGGTCTCGATACGGGGGAGGCAGTTAAGAGGGTTGATTCTCGGCGCTCTCGGCGACTTTCACAAAGGGATAAAAACGATTGGTGGCATGATTAAAACTCATGCTTTACTGATTCTGGTAACTTGGCGCCATTGCGCCTGTGGAGTGCTGCCATGCCCCGTCGTCTTCCGCCCCTGTATGCCTTGCGCGCCTTTGAAGCCGCGGCGCGACACAGCTCGTTCACCCGCGCGGCGGAGGAGCTGTCGATCACCCAGAGTGCGGTCAGCCGGCATATCCGCACCCTGGAAGACCACTTCGCCTGCCGGCTGTTCCAGCGCAGCGGGCGCAACCTGCAGCTGACCGAGGCCGCGCGCCTGCTGCTGCCAGGTATCCGCGAAGGCTTCACCGCCCTCGAGCGCGCCTGCAATACCCTGCGCGCCGAAGACGACATCCTGCGCATGAAGGCGCCCTCGACCCTGACCATGCGCTGGCTGCTGGCGCGCCTGAGCCGCTTCCGCCATCTGCAGCCGGGCAACGAGGTGCAACTGACCAGCGCCTGGATGGACGTCGATTCGGTGGACTTCAACCAGGAGCCCTTCGACTGCGCGGTGCTGCTGAGCAACGGCCACTTTCCGCCGGACTGGGAAGCCAGCTACCTGTTTCCGGAATTGCTGATCCCGGTGGGTGCGCCGAACCTGCTCAACGACCAGCCGTGGGACGTGGCGCGACTGGCCGCCACTGAGCTGCTGCACCCGACCCCGGATCGCCGCGACTGGCGCAACTGGTTGGAGCGCATGGGGCTGTCCGAACAGGTCTCGCTCAAGGGTGGGCAGGTGTTCGACACCCTGGAGCTGGGCATGATCGCCGCGGCCCGGGGCTACGGGGTTTCCATGGGCGATCTGCTGATGGTGGCCGAGGATGTGGCCCAGGGGCGGCTGAGCCTGCCCTGGCCGACGGCGGTGGCCAGTGGCGAGAATTACTACCTGGTCTGGCCCAAGACCCGGCCTGGAGGTGAACGTTTGCGCCGCCTCAGCGACTTTCTCCAGAACGAGGTCCGGGCCATGCAATTGCCCGACGTAGAGCGGCTCGGCTGAAACGATGAAGGCCCCATGACCAGGGGCCTGCGCGATACCCGTGCGACTCGCTCAAGTATTGAGCGGCGCCGCCGAATCCTTGGAAGTGGAACCTTCGTTCTGATCGGTTCCGACATCTCATTCTTATTAGAACCATTGCCGAGCGTGTGACGCGATCAGGACGATCCGGTCTCTCGGCCAGGAGCTGTCATGCCTCAACCTCGTGCCCGGATCGCCTCGCAGCTTGGTCTCGCACTCGCCGTGGTACTGGCGATCGTGATCAGCGGCAGTACCGTCTTCGCCCTGCGCTCGCTGGACGCCGCCAACCTCGCCACCCGGGAAGAACACCTGGCCAGTGAGGCACGGCTGCTGGCCGACCAGCTCAATACCTTCCACGGCACCCTGCGCGAAAGCACCCAGCGCCTGAGCGGGCTGTTCGAAAAGCGTTTCAGCGGCGGCCTGAGCCTGCACCCGGACCAGCCGGTGACCGTGGCCGGTACCCAGACCCCGGGCCTGCACCTGGGTGACGTGGTGCTGAACAACAACTTCGAGGAAGTCGACGAGTTCAAGCAGATGACCGCCGGCGTGGCCACCGTGTTCGTGCGCAGCGGCGACGACTTCATCCGCGTCAGCACCTCGCTGAGCAAGCAGGATGGCAGCCGCGCCATCGGCACCCTGCTGGACCACGCGCACCCGGCCTACCAGAAACTCATGGCGGGGCAGAGCTATGTCGGTCGCGCGCTGCTCTTCGAGCGCCTGTACATGACCCAGTACACGCCGGTGCGGGACAGCGCCGGCAAGGTGATTGCGGTGTTGTTCGTCGGCTTCGACTACACCGACGCGCAGAACGCCCAGTTCGATAACCTCAAGCGCTTCCGCATCGGCCAGACCGGCTCCCTGGCGTTGCTCGACGAGCAGCATAAATGGCTGGTGCCGCCGGCTGGCGTGCAGGCCCTGGAGCAGTCGGCCACGACCATTACCGAACTGGCCAGGCAGCCGGGCAAGGGCCGCTTCTGGAGCGACAAGAGCGAGGACTTCTACAGTGTCGCTGTCCCCTTCGAAGGCGGGCCCTGGTCGGTGGTGGCGAGCATGCCGAAGGCCGAGATCCGTGCGGTGACCTGGAGCGTCGGCACGCGCCTGGTCATTGGCAGCCTGTTGGCGATGCTACTGGCGGTGGGCGCCACGGTCTGGCTGCTGCGTAGCAAGCTTGCGCCCCTGGGCGACCTGGTGCGCCAGGCCGACGCTTTGGGCAAGGGCGACCTGAGCGCGCGCCTGAATGTCTCCAGCCAGGATGAAATCGGCCAGTTGGCGAGCAGCTTCAACCAGATGGGCCAGGCCCTGTCGACCATGGTCGAGCACATCCGCAGGGCCGCCGAGGAGGTCAATGGCCGGGCCCAGGCGCTGTCCGGGCTGTCAGGCGGGGCGTACGAGGGCATGGAGCAGCAGTCGGGCGAAATCAGCAGCATGGCCGGGGCGGTGGAGGAGTTCAGCGCCACTTCGCTGAACATCGCCGACAACATGGGCAACACCGAACGCCTGGCCCAGGAAAATGCCCAGCAGACCCGGATCGGCCGCACCTCGATGGAAGAGGCCTCGGCCTCGCTGGAGCAGATCGCCGGCGCCTTGAACAGCACCGCGACGGTGATCAATACCCTGGGCCAGCGCTCCGAGGAAATCGGCGGCATCGTCGGGGTGATCACCGCGATTGCCGACCAGACCAACCTGCTGGCGCTCAACGCCGCCATCGAAGCCGCACGCGCCGGCGAACAAGGCCGCGGCTTTGCCGTGGTCGCCGATGAGGTGCGCAACCTGGCGTCGCGGACCCGCGAAGCCACCGACGAAATCTCGGGGATGATCAACAGCATCCAGCAGGAAACCGGCAACGCCATCGCCACCATGGAGCAGGGCAATGTGCTGATGCAGGAAGGCCTGTCGCGCAACGCCAATGTCGCCTCGGCCCTGGCGCGCATCGACGAGCAGAGCCGCTCGGCCGGCCAGCAGTTCGCCGCGATCACCACCGCGACCCAGGAGCAGAGCAGCACCGCAACCCTGCTCAGCAGCAACCTGCAGAGCATTGCCCTGGCCAACAGCGAACAGCGCGAAGTGGTGTCGAACCTGGCGATCACCGCCAAGGAGCTGGAGAAGCTGGCGGCGGACTTGCGCCAGGAGGTCGATCGGTTCCGTTGATACCGGTTGCGTGCTCCGATCGCGTGGCCGCTGGGCACCGGCGGGGAGGCCGATTGCAAATGCGTGGGGCTGGGCTAAAACATAGGGGCAATTTCCCTACAGGATGCCTTCCCGGCAGGAGCTGACATGTCCCGTCTCACTCGTTTTGCCCTCCGTACAGCCGTACTGCCCCTGGCGCTGGCCAGCCAGATGGCGTCCAGCCAGGAGGTTGCGGGATTCATTTCTCCGGCTTCCTGGTACAGCGCCTTCAACGCTATCGCCCAGGTGGCGTGCCATAACTGCTACGAAAAACAGTACGCCAGCACCTTCACCAGTGTGCTCGACAGCGTGCGCACCCTGGAGCTGGATTTCTGGGACCAGCGCGATGCGGTCACCGGTGGTTCGGCCGGTCACTGGTTCGTGCGGCACAACCCCGGCACCCTGTTCCAGTCCGGCAATGACAACAACTGCACCGGCGACGGCAAAGGCACCAACGATCTCGAGGCCTGCCTCAACGACATCAGGCTCTGGAGCGACAGCCATCCCGGGCACTTCCCGATTACCCTGATCCTCGACAAGAAGCAGGGCTGGTCGAAGGAAAGCTCCGGGCGTACGCCGAAAGACTTCGATGATCTGGTCAGCCGGATTTTCCAGGGCAAGCTCTATACCCCGGGCGACCTGGCCCAGCACCTGGGTGTCAGCAGCGGTGCCTTGCAGGGCTCGCTCAAGGGCAAGTCCTGGCCGACCGCTAGCCAACTGCAGGGCAAGGTGCTGCTGGTGCTCAACCACTCGGAGAACCAGAAGCTCTCGCAATACGCCGAAGCCCGAACCACCAGCGCCAAGGTGTTCATTTCACCGGTCACCAACGGCCAGAACGATGTCAGTGGCGAGGTCAGCGGCATGTCCAGGACGTCGTCCGGTTACGTGGCCATGAACAACATGGGCAAGGGCGACAAGCAGTGGGCCGCACAAGCCTTTGCCTACAGCCACATCGGTCGGGTGTGGGGTGATGACGGCGTGTCATTCACCCAGCACATCGCCGAGAAGGTCAATCTGTCGGCGTATTACAAGTTCGCCGAAGCCAAGGATGGCAACGGCTATCGCATCCGGCCGTTCTAATGTTTCAGTGGGGCTCGTCCGGTTCGGCGAGCCCCGGATCCACCCGCTTGCCGATATCCCGCAGGCGTGCGAGCTGATCGACCATGGTCGGCGCTTCATCCAGGCTGCTGACAAAGGTCCACAGGTAGGTCATCACCGCGTACACATGCCCGGCCTTGACCCCTTCGGTCAGGGCCAGTTGGCTGATGGCGATCACGAACAGCAGCGCGGCCGCCGAGCCAAGCAGGAGATAGGCCGCCGCCTCGCGGTCCGACAGCCAGATCCGCAGCCGCGACAGTAGCCGGTAGTGCCGTTGCAGGGACGTGGCGCCGACCTTGGCCACCAGGCCGATTTCCTTTTCCAGCCGGTCGTTCAGGCGCTCATGCAGCTCCTGATTGCGCCGGGCAAAACGCGGCAGCAAGGTGATGCACAGCAGCAAGGCCACCAGGCAGGCCAGGCCGACCCAGGGTTCGATCACCAGCAGCATCACCGCCGCCCCGACAATCGAGACCAGCGCGGTGGCGATGGTTGGTACGTGCTTCTCGAAGAAGTCGACGAACTCCCGAGCCAGCACCACCCGCGCCGCGGCGGTGGAGGTGCTCTGGTTCTGCAGGCGCTGGTTGAGGATCACCGGCACCGCCAGGTCGGCGTAGATCCGCGTGAAGGTGCGGGTATCCACCGCCCGCCGCGCGGCCCCGACCACCCAGAAGCCCAACACCACCAGGGCATAGACCAGGGCGCTGCCGGCGTCGCCGCGAATGATCGAGTCCACCGCGAACCCGGCAAACAGCGGGTAGGCCAGCAGCAACGCGTTCTCCAGCGCCACCAGCGACAAGGTGCAGAACAGCTTGCCGGGGTAGGCGCGGGCGATGGCTTTCAGGGTCTGGCTGGCGGATTGCTGGCCGATTTTCTTGCTTTCATCGATCAGGACTTGCGGGGTAACGGCTGACATGGGTGCACCGGAGGGAAGATAAACGCTATTATTGAGCGACTGCTCAATGGTATTTGAGCGATCGCTCAAAATGCAAGCGCCATCCATCCACCGGCGCCCTGAGGTAATGCCCGTATGTCCCGTACCGACCGCAAAGACCAGATCATCGCCGCCGCCCTGGAGCTGTTTCTCAGCAAGGGCTTCGCCGCCGTTTCCACCCGCGACCTGGCGGACCACGCTGGCCTGTCCCGTAGCCACATCTATCACTACTTCAGCGATTGGAACGAATTGCGTCGCGAAGCCTTCGTGCGTTTTGCCACAGAGCAACTGGACGCCGTAGGCGCCCCCCTGGTTGGCTTGCCGCCGCTTGCGGCCCTGCACGGATTCCTGCGCGATTGCCTGCCGGTGTCTGCCGAAGACAGCTGGGCGCTGTGGCTCGATGCCTGGGATGAAGCCATGCACGACACCGCGCTGGCCGAGGCCTACCAGAAGGTGGATGAGCAGTGGCAGGCCATGCTCGCCAGCATCATCGAAGCCGGCGTGCAGGCCCAGGTGTTCCAGTGCGCATCACCCGCACGCGCAGCCCGGCAGATCTTCGCCCAGATCATGGGCTATGCCGACGGCCTGTTGCTGCGACCCTCGGCCGAGGCCGCCGCAGCGGCGATGGACGAGGTGATGGAAGTGGTCGAGTTGTTGCTGGGATTTAAGCCAGAAGTGGTTTAGTTGCACTTGGTGCTGCTGGAGACTTCCTTGCTGGCCATCTTCAGAGCCTTGCCCAACCCGGCGGCGTCGCTGCTGCTGTAGACCCGGCCACCGGTGTTCTCGGCGATGCAGCGCGACGGGCCACCTACCCCGATGTTCACCACATTGACCCGCAGGCGTGGCTGCTGGGCGGCAATTTTCCGGGATACCGCGCAGACATCTTTCTGGCAGCCGTCCTCACCGTCGACGAACATGACGATCACCGCGTCGTTCTTGCGTCCGTCGACCGTGCTCGCGGCCTTGGCCAGGCTGTCCGCCAGCGGCGTGCCATCGTTGGCGCCGAGCCCGCGAATACCATTGATCAACCGTGGCCGATCGGCAGCCTTGAATACACCATGGTCGATCTGGCTGGCGCAGCCATTGAAGGTGATCAGGCGAGTGTCGATCTTCGGATCCAGCCCCTTGATCATGCTGGTCAGCGATTCGGTGGCTACCGACAGGCGACTCGGTGGGGTGAAGATTCGTTCGGCGCGTACCGGATCGAGGTACTGGTTGAACTGGTTGCCAAAGAACCATTCTTCATCGGCGTGTACCGATTTGATGTTCATGTTCATCGAACCCGAGGTATCCAGTACCACCACGAATTGCGGTGGTATGGCATCCGGTGCCTGCTTGCGGCAGGCGTAGTTGTCCAGGGTTGGCGTCGGTGCGGGTTTGGGCGGCGGCGGTGCTGCAGGCTCCCGGACCGGCTCTGGTACGGGCTCGGGAGCCGGTTCCGGAACGGCCTCGGGTACGACAGGCTCGGCTGGCTTCGGCGCTGTCACGGGGGGCTCGACGGCGGCAGGTACCACCGGTTCCGGTACCACGGGATGACTTTGCGGGCACAGGAACCAATAGGCGGCCCATAGCAGAAGCAGCAACAGCAGCAAGGCCAGCAGCGCGGCGATGATTTTCCACCCGTTGCGGCTTGGCGGCACCACCGCTGGCGGTGCCACGACTGGCGGCGGTACCGGCTTGGGTGGACGCAAGCCCCAGCGAATCACCAAGGGCTCACCATTGAGGCTGTAGAGGTCTTCCAGCTCGGGCGGACCGATCAGCGTATGCAGGCTGGCCCCTTCGGAGTGATTACGGTTCTGCAACTCGTCTGCGAGACGTCCCAGGGCGTCCTGGCGCTGCTGGTAGAGATCCAGCAAGCGCCGTTGCTGATCCTCCTTCAATTCCGCGTAGGGCGTAGGCTGGCCACCCAGCTCGGTCCACCACTCCAGCACATCACCGCTGCCTTTGCGGGGAATGGCATAGAGGCTGGCGATCGTGGGCGGGAAGTGCTTCTGGATCAGCGCGACCTTGGCCGACAGTGCATCGACCTTGTCGACGGTGAACTGACCATCCCTGATGACCCGTTGCATGCAGACGATTCCTGAAAATGGCGCAGGCATCCCGAAAGATGCCTGCAAGGTTGGGGAGAGGGCAGGTTATTCGTAACCCAGGCTGAACTGCAGTTGGTTGACCTTTTTCTGCAAGGCCTTGAGCTCTTCCTGCTTGGCCGTCAGGGCTGCCGGGGTGTTGCTGGCGGTCTTGGCCTGAGCGCTCTTGAGTTGCTGTTCGAGCCCGGCGATCTGCCGCTGTACCTGACTCTCGTTGCCATGACGGGCCTTGAGCGACTTGAGCAACTGTCCCAGGGACTGATTCAGCGAAGCCTGGGCCTGCTGCTGGCTGGCCAGGTCCTGGCGGGTGCTGGTCTGTTGGGCGGCGATGTTGTCGTACACCTGGCGGAACATGGCGTTTTCCTGACGGGACGCCGTCAGGGCCTGTTCCTTCTGCTTGACCTGTTCGCTGTAACCGCCGGAGTAGTCGCAGTTCATCTTGGTCAGCATGCTGGCGTCACGGTTGGTCGCATCGCAGTCGCCCGGTTTGCTGGCGCAACCGGCCAGTGCCAATACGACAGCGAGCGCCGCCCAGTGTTTTACGGTGGTCATGGTGATGATCTCAACCCAGGGTGATTGCCGAACGCTGGCTGTACAGCGCGTCCACTTCCTTCTGCAGAGAAGCGACTTTCTCGTTCATCTTCAGAATGCTCATATCCACTTGCTTGATTTCCGCCCCGGCACCCTGGGAGCGCTCCAGGTTGGCCACTTTGGTGTACTCGGTCACCTTGTTGCGCATGTTGCCCAGGTCCTTGCGCAGGCGGGCGATGTTCTGGTCGATCTCGGCGATTTGCGTCTGTGCCTTGGCCTTGTCCAGTTTCTTGCTGGCCATGTCCTGCTTGATCTGGGCGATGCGGGCCTGGTCATCCTTGATCACCTGCTGGGCGGTCGCGGTGCGAGTGATGACGTTCTGGGTGTCCTGCTCGACGTCAACGTTCATCTTTTGCAGGCGGGTGGTGGTGTCGGCATATTCGCTGCGACGCTGGTCCAAGTAGTAGTTGGCACCCATGGCCACGCCGCATGCGGTGATACCCGCGGCAATCGCACAGACCGCTTTGTTGTTGCTGTTGGACAAGGCGCAGCCGAGGATGCCTACGCCAGCGCCGACGGCGCAGGCCTGGTAGCCGGACTTGCTGAAGAACTGGGCGTCACGGCCCTGAGTCAGACGCGGGTCGGCACCGTCGCCGCCGAGCATGGAACTGCCGGTGCTGGCGCAGCCGGTCAGCAGCAGGCTGCCGGTGAGGATGAAAGCGATCTGTAGCTTGAAGCGAGTCCAAAGGCTGCGCGACATGGTGGTGCTCCTGGTTGGCGGTGTTGGCGTTTTTTCTAGCGGTGTTGGCGTTTCTTATTGGGTTACGGACTTGCAGCTTTTCAGCCAGGCCTCGGTATCGATCTTCTGTTTTTGCAGGAACGCTTTCTGGTTGGCCCAATGGGTGCGTAGGTACGGTTTGAGATCCTGCAGTTGCTTGTTACGCGAGACGATTTCTTCCATCACCGGTACTTGCGGCTCGATCAAGGGCTGGCCGTACAGGGAGGCGGATTCCACCAGGCTGCTGGCGTAATAGCGGCTGAGTTTGTGCAGGCGGTCTTTCTGCTCGTCGAGCTTGCCCTTGCGCATGTCGCAGGTGGCATCTTTCTCGGCCGATTCGCAGTTGAGGGCATAGTTCTTCTGCAGGAAGTCCACGTACTGGCCATCGTCGAGCATCTTGGTGCACAGGAAGGCTCCGAGGTTGAGGCTGGCGCGGATCGCCTGGTCGCGGGTTTCTTCCTGCTGCTGGTTGCTGGCGCGCAACTGGTTTTCCAGAGCCTGGAGCTTTTCCTTGAGGGCCTTGTCTTCGACGCCCGAGGCCAGGGTGCCCAAGGCCTGGGCAGTGCCGGGTGTCGATGGGGCGTTGGGGGCGGCACCGGTACCGAGTTTCTTCCAACTGCTTTCGATACTGGCCACGCGATCGCGAGAGGTCAGGGTCGGTGATACCAGGGCCAAACGCAGCCCGGTGGTCTTGTTCTTCACCTGGCCGTCGCTGTTGTAGTACGGTTCTTCCTTGCGTAGCGAGGTGCGCAGGTCTGCCTGGGACGTCAGGTAGTTGCCGCCGCGCACCACATAGCCGCCGGCCTGGCCGTGCTGACGGTCGAGTTTGTTCAGGCGAAACGGCTCGAAGATCATTTCATCGGCATTGCCAAGCATGTCGTGCAGGCCCAGCGGGTTGGGTTTCTGCAGGCCGGATAGCTGCAACTTGCCGTTGGACGATTGCGCACCGGCAAACCACTCGTAGGCATTCAGGCCGTCGGGCATCGGATAGCGGGTATCACGGAATTCGGCAGTGCCGACTTCGATGCCGCCGCGAGCGGCAAACTCCCATTCCACTTCGGTTGGCAGCCGCAGGAAACCCAGGACGCCGTCTTCCTTGGGTAACTTGTCGGCGGCATTCTTGCGCAGCCACAGGTTGTATTTGTCCGCTGCCTCGACGGCCTGGACCCAACTGACCGCCACCTGTGGCAGGCGCATCTTGGTCGAGGCGGTCGGGCATGTTTCTTCGGTCAGTGCGGCATATTGCAACTGGCTCATTTCGTACTTGGCCAGCAGGTAATAGCGTGACTTGTCGGATTTGGCACCGGTGAAGCTACCGGCGATGAAGGTCGGACGAGTCTGTTCGACGTAGCCGTACTCCGAGCCGTCCTGGCCAATGTTGGTCGGATAGTCGTCCAGCGGTCCGGCCACCGGGATGAACACCTTGCGAAACACCATCGAGCCTTCGCAGGGCATTGGCAGGATCACGTCGTTGTCCTGGGGCATCGGGTTGTAGAACTTCTCTTCCCAGCCCGCAGCCGAGGCGTCGAGTACAGAGCCCAGGCTCAGGGGCAACAACAGCCAGCCGAAACGTTTATAGCTCACGCAGACTCTCCGCAGGTTGGATGCTGATGGCTCGCATGGTGCCGATAAGGGCAACCAGAGCAGCGACCAGAAAGGTAATGAGCAACGCCGCCAGGCCATGCCAGGCGGTGATGTGACAAATGAAAGTGCCGGTGGCCTGATTGCTGCCGAGCAAGACGTCGAACAGTTGGCTGCCGACAAAATAGAACCCCAGGCCGCCGAGGTAGCCGGCCAGGCTCAAGAACAGTGCCTGTAACACTACAAAGCCGGCCACCGCCGGGCGGTTGAAGCCCAGCAAACGCAGGACTGCAAGGCTTTTGCGCTTACGGTCGATGTTGGCCAGGAAGGCACCGACCATCGAGGCGACGCAGCCGATCAGTGCCGCTAGGGCGATGACCCCGAAGATCAGCCCCAGCACATGGTTGATGGCCTTGACGTTATCGATGTCGGCCAGGCGGCTGGAGGTTTCGATGTGCTGCTGGTTCAGCCAGCGTTCCAGCGGGGCTACCTGGTCGATGTCGCGGGCATACAGGCGGGCCCGTGCATACAGCGGTTGCAGATTGCCTACGGGCTTGCCGGTATCGACGCCGAACTCGCTGACCTGATAGCCGTCGCGAAAGCGCTCCAGGCTCAGCAGCAGAGGCGGCGCGACAAACCCTGCGGCGCGGCCGAAGCGTGCACCGTCGAGGATCGCGATTACCGTCAGGGCTACTTCGCCGCGCTCTCGATTGCCGTCCAACCGCCTCTCGGCGCGTAAACGCACGCTATCGCCGACCTTGGCCTGCAGGCGTTGTGCGGCTCGCGCACTGAGGATCAATTGATGACCGCTGGGGTTGATCCCAGGCAGGTTCAGCTGTGGGTCGCCGGCCTCGGTGGGGATGATTTCCGCACTTTCGACGAAGCGTTGCATGCCGATGAACAGATCGGCCTGAGTGTTGAGAGAGCGGGTCTGTCCCAGGGCAAAGCCGGTCTCGGGCTGCTGGCGCAGACGTTCGATCCAGGCACTGTCGTAGTTGCCGCTGCTGAGCATCTTCACTTCAAGGTTGCGCGGATCTCGCAGCAATTCGTCCTGTAATTGGCTGACCACTCCGTGCTTGAGGCCGAACAGCAGCAGCAACGGAGCGATCACCGCCACCAGCGAGGCGGCGATGCACAGCGATACTTTGCGATCGTGCCAGAGGTCTTCCATGGCCAGCTTGCCGAGCAGGCGCAGGCGATCAATCCATTGGTTCAAACAGTGTCTCTCCCTGACGGCTGGTCGCGCCCAGGCGCGGCAGGCCAAAATCCTTGAGCAGGGCCCAGTCGTGGGACACCACCAGCGCACTCAGGCCCAGGCTCGACACCAGGCTCAGCAACAGTTCGAACAAGCGCCTGGCGCTGTGTGGGTCAAGTGCCGCGGTGGGTTCGTCGGCAAGCAACAGCAACGGCTCATGGGCGATGGCCCGAACACAGGCCACCCGCTGGCGTTCGCCAATGGACAGTGCCTGGGGGCGCTTGTCGAGCAGCGTCTCCAGGCGCAGGGCAGCGATGGCCCGGTCGACGTGCTCGCTGTGCAGTGGCATGCCGAGCAGGCGGCGGGGCAGGCGGATGTTGTCGCGCACGCTGAGGAACGGCAGCAAGCCACCGCTTTGCAGGATGAACCCCAGATGCTTCGAGCGCACCGCTGCCAGGGCTGGCTGGTCGTCGTCGGCGAGCAACCGGCCAATGTCCAGCGGCGTTGCAGCCGGCGAACCGGGTGGTGTCAACGTAAGACGTTGCAGCTCCACCGGCCGTAGCAGCAACCCGATAGCCTCCAGCAAGGTGCTTTTGCCGCACCCGCTTTCGCCGGTGATGGCCAGGACCTGGCCGGTACCGATCTGCAGTTTTGGCAGGCGCACCTGATGAGCCTGTGCGCCTTCTCCCCGGCGCACCAGCAGGTTTTTGATATCCAGCATGGGCGTCTCGTTAAGGCATCATTTCCAGGGGCACCGGGTACACGTTATCCCGGGCATCGCTGTCCTTGGCCAGAGCCACCCAACGGTCTACGTCAGCGTTATAGCGCTGGTAGTGACGCAGTTTGGTGTTCAGCGTGCGGATGAATTTTTCCTGGGCCAGGCCGTCCCAGCTCTTCCAGGTTTCCTCATCCAGGTTCAAGACTTCGCTTTGGTATGGCAGGTCTTCCAGGTATTCGCCGAGCACGCCCATGTCGGCGAGTTTGGTGTTGCCGTTCTGCTTCAGCTGATTGGGGTCGGCACCCATGGTGGCGGCCACCGAACGCAAGCGCTCGAACATTTCGGTCGGTGAAATCAGTCCTTCGTTGGCAGCGTCGAGAATCTTCTTCATTACGTCGCTGAGATCGCTGAGCTGGGCTTTGGTCAACAGCACCCGTACGTCGGTGGTGGGGATGTTCTGCTTGATCAGGTCACGGTCGGTAATCCACGCCTTGAACACCGGCGGTGCCTTGCTGTTGGTCTTCTCACCGAGGTAGGCCAGTTGCATGGCATGGCCGATCAGGGCTGCGTCTTCGAGCATCTTCTTCTCGGCCGGGTCCTGCTTGGCGTTGAGGGCGCTGCCGATGGCGTCTTCACCCATGTATGCGGCTTTCACCTGGGAAGTGATGGCGGTGGCCAGGGCGTCGACCTTGCGGCCGAAGGCCTGAACGTCACCGGCGTCGACCGGGTAGTACAGCGAGGTGTTGGTGCCCGGGTAGGTCGAGAGGTTCTGATACTGCCCCTCGGCCTTGCTGTGGTCTTTGAGTCCGGCAGGTGTCTTCAGGTGCAAGGTGTAGATGGCCACCCCAGGCTTCGCCGCTTCGAGGCGCACCTGGGTGGCGCTGAGCCCGGTGTTCGACAACTTCTCGTCACCTTCGATGGCGCCGGCGTCGGTAATCAGCACTACATAGCGCGCGCCGAACTGGCTCCAGTCGACTTTGTCGATACTGTGCATGACGCCGGCATAAGCGTCTTCGTCGAAGCTACTGCTGGAGACCTTGGCCTGTTTCAGGTCAGCGACCTTGGCCAGGAAGTCGGCGCTGTCTTTGACCTGATTGGGGTCCGCATACATCTTGCTCACGTACTCCAGGCCCGGTACGGCCTTGGTGCTGGAGCGAAAGGCGACCAGGCCGAACTTGACCTGCTTGCCCAGGTTCTGCGACTCGATCTGCTGGTAGACCTTGCGGATCGCTTCACGGGTACGGTCGATGTAGGGGTCCATGGAAATGGTCGAGTCGATGACGAACACTACCGCGGCGCTGAACTCCTTCAACTGGCTGCTGGCATTGACGTCGCCCCCGGCCCCACCATTGGCGCCCGAGCCGCTGCCACCCTTGGCGTTCTTGTCATCGTCCTTGCTGACCGATGCGACGTTCAGCAGGCGGGTGCGAAAACCACTTTCGGTCATCACTTCTTCGCCACTGAGAATCGGCAGCAGGTAGAACTGCTTTTGCAGATCGACGAAGTATTCAGGTTCTTCGGCCAGCACCCCGGGGGCCTGGGTGCCTTGCTTGAGCTTGGCGCGCAGCGGCGCGACCTTGCTCACCGGATCCGGTGCGTCGAGGATGCCTTCGACGGTGGTGCGATCCTTGAAGAACAGCAGGCGATCACGGTTGGCCGGGTTGGTGAATGCCAGGGTCAGCTGCATTTTCCAGTCGGTGGTGCAACTGGCCGGCAGCCAGCCGACGGTCTTGCCGTAGCTGTCAGGGCCGACCTTCAGCCATTCGGCATTGCCGGCCTGGGCGCGCTCATACACATAGAAACGCGAGAAGGTCGGTTGGGCCTCGCCTGCCGCTCCCCCCGCCGATGGGCTGAGGTGGCAGCCAGGAGTGGTCAGCACGCGCTGGAACAGGGTCTTCTTGCCGTCCTGAATCAGCGGTTTGTCATCGGCCTGGGACACTGGGCTGATACCCAGGGCCAGCAATGCGGCGGTGCCGAACAGGGCACGGTTGAGGGAGGCTCGACTCACTTCTGCAACTCCTCGAAGCGCTGCTTGGCTTCTGCGTTGTCCGGTTCGTGGCTGAGGATGGTTTCGTACCAGTAGGCGGCAGTGGCCTTGTCGGGCTCGGCGAAGCAGCTGCTGGCCTGGTGGTACTTGGGGTCGTATTCGTGGGCATAGGCGCTGGCGATCTGCAGGTCGCCGGCCTGGGCGCGATTGGCGTACAAGCGTTGGGCCACGCCGCAATGGTTGCTGGTCTTGGCCAGATTGATGATTTCCAGCAGTTGGGCGCTGGCTGGCGCGGCCTTGATGCAGGTCTGGACGAACGTCAGCTCAGGCTGTCTGTTCATGCTTTCCAGGGTGCAGGCACCGGCTTCAGCGGCGGGGGCTGGCGCAGCGGTGACCGGGGTCGGAGCCTCGGTCTTTTGCATCCAGAGCCAGACCGCGGCGGCGACCAGCAGTACCAGAATCAGGACCAACGGCCAGATCCAGCGGTTCTTTTTCTCCGGTACCGGTGGCTGCACCAGGGGTTCGGTTTCGTTGATGGCGAAGCGTAAGTCGTCCGGTGCCGGCTCGGGTTCCGGCAATGTCAGTTCCGGCAACTGCGGGATTTCCGGGCTATCGGCAGTTGTCGGGGAGGCCAGATGACCCGCGTCGTACGTCGAACGGGTCTGGCCTCCTGCTGTGGACGGCAACAGCCTGGCTCCCGGGCGAACCACGCCCTTGTCGCTGAACCCTGGCCCTTGTTCGCGCAGTTCGATCTGGAAATTCGAATTGGCGCTGCCTTCCAGCAATGGATCGACCACCTCCATGCCCACCTGGGTTTGCAGGGTTTCACCGCTGGCATCCAGATCGAATCGGGAGATCTGGAACCAGTACGGGTTGTTGCTCCACTTCTGCCCATTCTGCAGGTAGTAGGCATCCTGGTTGCGCTGGATCGAAAATTCCAGGTTCTCCGGGGAGCCTTGCCATTTTTTTACCGTCAGGCGGGCCTGGCCGGGTGCATTGGGCTCTAACGCGAGCAGGTCGACTCGAATGGGCATTGCTTATCTCGCTGTGAAGGCTGTGAGCACGCGGCCCAGCTTTTCGTTCTGTTCGGGGGTGATTTCGCGACCGGCGCCATGGCCGGCGTTATCCAGCGTGATGTAGGCCAGGCCCGAGAGCCAGTCGCCCAGAAACAGCTGCGCCTGGTTTGCCGGCTGGGCCGGTAACACGGGAACCTGGCCCGGGCCTACGTCGGTATAGAAGGAGAACAACGGTGCCTTGGCGCCCGCACGGCTGTTGGGCCGCTCGGCAACGGGCTTTTGGATATAGCCGAACCACGACACGAAATCGCGTAGTACGCGCTGCACTTCCAGCACCTGACGCTCCACCAGTTGATCGCGGCGCGCACCGCTTTGGGCACGCTTGAGTACGGCACGGCTCAACTGGCCAGGCAGGTCCTGGCGATGTCCGGCGGTCACCAGCTCATCGACTGTCGCTTCGATCACGGCCTTTTCCAGGCCCAGCAGATTCAGCAGGCTCTGGCGGGTCGGCAGTTCGCGCAGGTGAGCGATCCAGGCGGTAAAGGCGGCCTTGGCGAAACGGTGTTCGTTGCTTTGTGCTTCCGGTGCTTTGATGTCGGCCGAAACATGAGCCGGGCTACTGTCCAGATCGTCGCCGAAGTCAGCGAAGTCGAAACCACCGTCGTCACCGTACAGGCTTGGGCTCGATGCCGGTGTTGCCGGTTCGTCGCTGGCTTGCACCTCCTCGCTTTCGTATACACCGCTGAGGTAGAGGTCGCGGATTTCCTCACTGGGCACATCGAGGTGATTGATCAACTCGCCCAGCACAGCCGGACGACGGCCCAACTGGGTCAGAATCATCTGCGCCTGGGCTTTCTTGGCTGCCGCGGCGCCGTCGCCATCGGCGTGATACCAGGTGCTCAACCCATGGACGGTCAGACTTTCGATGCATTCGCTCAGCTGCTCGCGGATGCGTTGCAACTTGAACTCAGTGTTGGCCACACCGCTGAAGCTGCTGCTGAAGTGACTGATACCGCCGTCGTCTTCTTTGAGCATGGCTTGCCACGCTTTGCCTGGCTCCTTGATGTGTTTGCACACCAGTTCGTTGCTGGCAAAGCTCTGGCCCAGTTCGTTGAGACGGTCCTGATAGTCCGGGTTGATTCCGGTTTCCGCACCCGAGCTGTCTTGCTTGATGAAGGCTGCGTCCATGCGCGGTTTGCGCACCAGGAACGTGTTCTGGAATGGTGCGCCCGCCCAGTTGTTCATCCACGGCAGGCTGCCGAAACGTTCGAGCATGGTCAGTTTGATCATGCCGTCCCAGCTTTCGTCATACTGCGCCGGGGTCAGCTTGAGTGAGGTGCTGACCCGCAGGTCGAGCATGGTCAGCGCCCAGATCAGGCCGGTTTCGCGTTTGAGGCGTGTAGCGGCATCGCCACCCTGGGTTTTTTCGATCCAGCGGGTCAGTACTGGGCCGACGTCGTTGACGTCGCTCTGCTTGGTCGAGCCGGTGCAGACCACCAGAGCGTTCATTTCCTGATTGTCGGTATAGCGTTCGAACAGATAGGCAACCTTGCCCCGCAGGATCAGCTGCGAGACGGAATTGTCCTTGGTGCTGGAGTCCGGGTCGCTGGAATTAGCGATTTCATGGAGTTTCTTGCGCCCGCGGTAGCCTGGGAAGTCCAGCAGATCGACGTGCTCGACGATCTCGTCGCTGGGTGTCTCGATCAGGCGGAAAGTCATCTCTGCGGTCAATGCCGCGAGCTGCGCCACCGGGATGCCCTGGCTGTTGTGCAGGCGTCCGTCAATCTGTGGGCGGACCTCGATCGGTAAATCCTGTGGGCTGGCAAAACGTTCGAGAATGTCGACGTTCATGATGCTATCGCGCTGGCTATAGGCATCGTTCTCGAAACGCACCAGCGCATGCAGTGGCGCAAATACGGTTTCGGGCAGACCGAGCTTGTGCAGGGCCCCGGCCAGTTGTTGATAGGCACGGACCAGTTCGCGTTGCTCGCCCCAGAGAATCGAGAACAGCTCGGCGCGTTCCTGGAAGTTCAGGCGCGGCGCCAGTTGCAGCGCCTTCGGCCAGTACAGATGCTCGAGCTTTTTCACCGAGTTGCGGAAGTTGTCCCGCAGGTAATCCCACAACGACACCAGATCATCCGCGCTGACACCCGGTTGCAAAGGGCCTGTTTCCCGGCCCTCGAACGGCTTGAGTACGCGCTGAATGCGTTCTTCGTCGATCTCGTAGGAGATGCGCTCCAGATCGAAGTCCTTGAACCAGGAGTTGGCAAGGATCTTCGCCAGTTCGATTTCATTGAACAGCTTGAGCTCGACCGGAAACTGCGGGTCCTCGCTGGGCTTGGCCTGGCGGCTGAAACGCGTGACCAGACCGGTGGCTTCCTTGCCGCCACCCACCGGGTTGATGTGTTCGATGAAATCCAGGCGTTTGCTGCCGAGTTCGGTTTCCAGCTTGCCGTTCTGGCCTGCGGCCAAGGCCGAGATCAGGTAGGACTTGCCTGCCTGGGACAGGCCGAAAAAGCCGATGGTCATCGGGGTGCAAGCGACGCGTCCAAGGCTATGGGCCAGATTGCGCGCGCGATGCAAACGCAGGTTCAGATTGTCGGCTTCGCCGTCCAGCCGCGGGGCATTACCACGGGTCTGGCTGATCCATTCCAGTGCCTGACCGGCACCTTCATAAACCGCGGCCCAACTGGTCGAGAGCTGAGTTTGTTCGGGGGTCAGGTCGTTCATTTGCGTTTCACACTTCCACTGTCGAGCCAGTACTTGGTCTCGCTCAGACTGGCGTCAAGCAAGGTATTGAGTTCCAGCTTGAGGTCGCTGCGCGGGTTGAAGCTGACATTGTTGCTGTTGGATTCGATGCCACTCACCGAGAGCCGGTCGCTGACCAGCCCGTGTTTGCGCGTGTGCTTGTCCGGAGCTTTGACTTCAAATCGCACTTTGAGCAGCGGTGCGTCGCCGTTCTCACCCACGGCACGGGAGAATTTGTCGCGGCCGGCAGGGGTGAAACTCAGGGTGTAGAGCGGTGATGCAGCCCAGCGATCGGTAGCCAGTTGGCGGAAGCCCAGGCGCAGGTCGCCGCGCATTTCCAACTGCGGCGTATCGGCCTCATCACCGGTGCCGATCACGGGCAATTTGATCTTGTTGTCTTCTGACTGGATGTCGCGGTACAGCACGTCGGCATCCTTGATTACGTTGTTCTGGTCGATGATGCCGATGTGCTTGACCGTCGAGTACGGCTTGAGCGCCGAGGAACGGAAGTAGAAGTTCGGCATGCTGTGGCTGGCACACAACAGGCAGAGCATGGCCCCGACTGACGCGGTGCTTTTCGGGTCGTCGATGCGCCCGTTCTTGTGGAATGGATACCAGCCGCCAGTGCGGTAGTTTTGCAGCGCCAGGATGCGTCCCGGCGGTAGCGGCAGGACCTTGCGAATGAAAGCCTGGACGCCGGGCAGGCGCGAAGGCCGACCGGTCAGCAACAGCACATCGCACGGGTAATGGGCGACCACTTCGCAGAGCGCACCGAGGATCTTGGTGATATTGATCTGGTCGTTGAGGAAGGCCGCGTGCAGCCGTTGCAGGTCGAAGCCGATCGGCGAGTCATACAGGTCGAAGCCGCTTTGCCCGCCCACTTCTCGACGCACTGCGCTGTTCACGTAGTCGAGCACGGTCTGGCTGATGGCGTTGTCGCCCAGCAAATCGCGGTACTGATGGTTGGCCACTTCTGCCTGGTCCTGCGGGTCATAGTGCTCATAGGCCTTGAGCAGTGCCAGGCCGAGCGGGACGAAGACCTGCAGGTTCAGTTGCTGGCGCAGGATTTCGTCCTGCACGCTGACGGTCTCGCCGCCGCACAGTCGGGACATCAGCGAGTCCGGGGCTCTGACGCCGGCGCTGTGCAGCGCTTTCTCGAAGCTGGGCAGGACAAAATCCTGGATCACGTCAAGCAGGATGTCGTCGCCGGCAACCTTGAAACCGTCGCGGAAACGCTGCTCAGGCACGATATGCACGTTACTGCCGCTGCCCATGTTGCCGGCGCGGTCGAGGCGGTAATCGGTGATCACCAGGTCGGTGGTGCCGCCGCCGATGTCGATGGTGCCCAGGGTGATGCGTTCGCGGTCACGCTTGTCCGGGCGTGCGATGGTGTCGAAGAACTCTTCCGGGTGGCCGGCGAAGTTTTCGTTGACCTCGGTGTACAGATAGACCAATTGGCCGCAGGACGCCTCATCCCATTCCACGCGGATGCTTGGGATCGGTGTGCGGGCCTTATGGTTTTCGTCCTGGTGCGGGTCTTCTTCGCCGGCATGCCAGCCGAGGCTTTTCCACACCAGGCCAATGGCCTGGAGCATGCGCTCGTTGAGGATGCTGCGTTCGGCCTGGGGCATGCCCGGGGGCACGGTCAGGGTCACGCTGTTGAGCTGGCGCGGTACCCGGGTGTGCCCCTGGCGCGAACGCTGGGCCGGGCTGTTGATTTGCGACAAGGCCTGGGCCAGTACCTCGGCCAGCATGAAGGTCATCAGCGAGCTGCGCGAATAGCGCGGCATGAACACCGGCAGGCGGTCGTCCTCATCGAGGGTGTAGAGGGCTTCGCCGGTTTCGTTGATCAGGTGCGAGAACGGCGCTGCGGTGGCGTAAGGCTCGTTGTCGGTCTTGACGTAGGAACAGTTGAAACGCCAGCCGTGGCCGTAGGCGCTCTCGTCCCACAGATAGCGTTTCGGGCTGGAGAGCCCGGTGGAGCCTTCGGTACCGCGGCGACGGCTGGCCAGGCGTCCGGCCTCGCTACCGACGCGTGCGACAGTTGCCCATTGGAAGGCATCATGGCGGCCGCTCTTGACCGAGCAGTGGTCCTTGCCGAAGTACGCCTGGGAGAACTCCACGCGACTTTCAAATGGCTGGTTGTAGGTGTGTTCGGGGGCGATCAGGTCGCGCAGTTCCAGTACATAGTTCTGCTTGAGCCCAGAACCAGCCTGGCCATGGTTCTCGATCAGGATGCCGCAGGTGCGCGAGTTACCGACGTCCAGCACCAGATCCACCGGAATCGGCTTGACCAGGCTGTTGCTGTCGTTGGCGACCACCTTGAGCTCGGGGATCTCTACCTTCGGTGGTTTGTCGGACTGCTGTGCCGCCGTAGGTCTGCCTAGCAGGCTGAGCACATTCAGGTAGTGGGCCAGGTGGTGGTTGGCGCGGATGTCGATGTCCAGTTCTTCGCGGGAGCGATGGTTATTGCCCTCGTTGAACACCTCCAGCAACCATTCGTTGACCCACGGCTGGGCCAGGAACCAGCGCAGTTCCTGGGCCTTGCTGGCGAGCTTGAAGGACACGCCGGAGCTGATGTCTTCTTCGTTCGGAGCCAGATAGGCGGTGCCTTCGCGCTTGGGCATGACCCGGCTGTCGAAGGCCATGGTCAGACGGTGGGTGTTGCCGTCGATATCCGGGGCCGGCAGTTTGACCAGGCGCATCCGCGACCAGTTGCTCGGGCCTTCGTCGAAACGATGTGGCGGCATGAAACGAAAGAATGGAATCGGTAACCAGACGCCATCGAGCAGCTCGAGGCTGCTTTTCATGTCGATACTGAACACCGGCTTGGTCTTTTCGATCTTTTCCGGTTCGGGTTCGTAGAAGTAAAAGTCTTTCTCTTCGTTGTACAGCAGGCGACAAACCAGCCCACTGATCATCGGCGCGAACTCTCCAGCCGGCTCCTTGCGCGGATCGAGGCGTAGGGCGAAGTCCATGAACTGGATGCCGGTGTCGCTGACGAGGGTGACGGTATCTTCGAATTGGGTGACTTCAGGCAACATGTCAGGTTTTTCCAGTTTTATTCGCCCGTCTGGCGCATGGACAAGGGGAACTTCTCATTTCCATAACCGCCGGTGCAGTCCGCGACACTAGTCGCACCCTGCCGACAATCGACCTTTGGCATGTCATAGGTGCTGCCATCGCCGCAAACGGCCTGGCCCTGGCTGTTGATCGCCAGGCCGCCTTTATTCATGGCCGCAGTGACCGGGCCGGTGCAGGTCACGCCATTGGCCCGGCGCACAGTGACTTCGCCCTTGCCGTCCTTGAACTGGTATTCCAGGCGCAGTGGCTTACCCGTCCGACGATCCTGGATGCCGGCGCCTGCGCGGTACTGACCGTTGAGAAAGTCGGCCACGCCATCGGCGCTGTTGGCTGGAATGCTCAGTGCCGGACCAGTTGGGGTAGCGGTTGCTGGGGTTTGCGGTGGGGGGGGCGGTGATGTCGGTTCTGCGGCGGGAGGTGTTTGTGCCGGGTTGTTTGTGGTTTCTGCGTTTGGCGTGATGGACGGATCGACCTTCACGTCGGCCACTGCGGTCGTTTCGTTTGCACCACCGACTACCGCTGTTTCAGTGACCAAGGTGCCACCAGTGCCGATTACGGCGGTGCCGGGGGTGACGATACCGTTCACCGTAGGCAGGGCGGCGGATTCCAAGGGCGACTCGGCCACAGGTTCTTCATGCTTTGTACCCACTGGCAACGTGATCATCGGTACACCTGGGATGCAGCCGCGCAGACCCAGCAGGAGCAGGAGCAGAAGCAGCAGGAGCAATGGCAGCAGCCACCACCAGCGACGCCACCAAGGACGTGCTATGACCGGCGCCGCAGCCACTGGCGCGGCCACGGGTGGGGCAATAGGGGCACTGGGGGCAGCTGGAGCGACGGCTTGCAGGCAGTGCAACGGATCGCGATTGCGGTCGGCGTCAGCGTGCTCGAATCCCCAGAAAGTCAGCACCGGTTTGCCGTTCACCAGGTAGACGAAATTTTCGTCGGGGAAATGAATGACGCGCTTGAGCAGTTTGCCGAAAACCGCCTTATCACCTTGCTGCTCGGCCGGGTCGTTGCCGAGGAAGCGTTGGCTCAGTTCTTCAAGTGCAGTCTTGAGGGTTCCAAGCTGTGCACGTGCGAGGACGCGCTCTTCTTCGGTCGCGCTACTCCAGGGAATGACATCGCCGGCCATACCGCTGTACCAGTCGATCTGGTTACCCAGCTCGTCGCTTTGCGGGATGGCCAAGTGGTCGACCATGTCGGGATTTTTGCGACGAATCGCTTCGCGCAGTTGCAGGGCCGCCCGATAAACCGGTTGACCTGTTTCGCCCAGGGCAGTGAATGATCCGCTTTTGCCGCTGCGTAATAGTGCCCCGCGCATCCAAACTCCATATGTTCATTCGCGCAAAATGACAGACAAAATGTCTGTACTTGCTCCCTAAATTAGCTGGCGACCTTAATGGCATAATGATGTCGTCGTCAATGTGACATTGGTGGCAGCGGTGGCGAGTGTGTCATGGGATGACAAGCATGTGCACTGATTTGACGGAGAAGCTGGCCAGCCGTGGCCTTACGTCTGGTTGGGGGAGTTGATTTATACGCTTGCTGAAACGATTCATCAGCGCTATAAAAATCCCACAACTCCAATAAAGGCACACGCCCATGACACCGCTCAGACTGCTGGTCGCTCTTTCCGCATTCACCGCTGCTTCCCACGCCATGGCCTGGGACTATGTCCTGCTCGATACCGACAAGGCCGCCCAGGACTTCCATATCACCAGCGCGCAGCTGGGAGTAAAAACCGCCAAGCCCTTTTCCGTGACCCTGCGTACCCTGCATGGCGGACGGCAGGAAGGGGTGAGCATCGTTGATATCGACAACGGTGCGATGAAACTCTCTGTGGTGCCGACCCGCGGCATGAACGTGCTGCAGGCTTCCGTCGGCCCGGTGCGCATGGGGTGGGATTCGCCGGTCAAGGAGGTGGTCAACCCGTCGTTCATCGAGCTCAACGGTCGTGGCGGCCTGGGCTGGCTGGAAGGGTTCAACGAGCTGGTGACCCGCTGCGGCTACGAGTGGGTCGGGCACCCGGGCATGGATAACGGCGAGCTGCTGACCCTGCACGGTCGCGCGGCGAACATCCCGGCGAACAAGGTCACCCTGCATATCGACGAGAAGCCGCCGTACGCCATCAGCCTGCGCGGCGAGCTCAAGGAACAGGCGTTCAAGAAGGTCGATTTCTCGGTGGCCACCGAGTTGGTGACCGAGCCGGGCAGTGTCAGTTTCGCCCTCAACGACACCCTGACCAACAACGGCGATTACCCGAAGGAATACCAGGCGCTGTATCACAGCAACTTCAGCACGCCGTTCCTCGAAGAGGGCGCGAAGTTCGCTGCACCGGTGAAGCAGGTGTCGCCCTTCAATGACAAGGCCAAGGCCGACCTTGCCGATTGGCAAACCTACCGCGGCCCGACCCGGGACTACGACGAGACCGTCTACAACGTGGTGCCTTATGCCGATGCCCAGGGCGATACCCTGACGGTGCTGCACAACAAGGCCGGCAGCCTCGGCGTGGCGGTGGGCTTCAATACCCGGCAGCTGCCGGTGTTCTCCCTGTGGAAAAACACCGATACCCAGGGCCAGGGCTACGTGACCGGCCTGGAGCCGGGCACCAGTTTCTCCTACAACCGCCGCTACCAGCGCCCGCTGGGCTTGGTGCCGACCATCGAGGCCAGGCAGAGCAAGCAATTCCAGATCCGCTACAGCCTGCTGGCCGACAAGACGGCTGTGGATAAATCCCTGGCCGAGATCAGCCAGATCCAGAATGACCGGCAGACCGAAGTACGGCCGACGCCGCTGGTGGACCTGAGCAAGGAGTGATCCTCTTCAGCTCGCGGCCGGCCGGTATTGCAGCGCTTCGGCCAGGTGCTCGCGGCTGATCTGCTCGACCTGCTCGAGGTCCGCCAGGGTGCGGGCGACCTTGAGCAGGCGGTGGGCGGCGCGCAGGGACAAGGTCAGGCGTTCGCAGGCGGTTTCCAGCCAGCGCTCGTCGGTTGTGGATAACTGGCAATGTCGGCGCAGGCCCGGCAGATCGAGAAAAGCATTGGCACAACCCTGGCGTCGCTGTTGCCGCTCCCGGGCGCGGGCCACCAGGGCCGCGGCTTGCGCGGTGTTGTCCCCAGCCTGGGGCTTGGGGTTGAGGGCCGTGCTTTCCCGGGCCACGGTCAGGTGCAGGTCGATACGGTCGAGCAGCGGCCCGGAGAGCTTGTTGCGATAACGCTGGATCTGCTCTGGGGTGCAGCGGCAGCGGCCACTGGGCTCGCCAAGATATCCACAGGGGCAGGGGTTCATCGCCGCCACCAGTTGAAAACGCGCGGGAAAATGCACCCGGTCGCGGGCCCGGGCAATGACGATCTGCCCCGACTCCAGTGGCTCGCGCAGCACCTCCAGCACCTTGCGATCAAATTCCGGCAATTCATCGAGGAACAGCACGCCGTGGTGGGCGAGGGTGATTTCGCCGGGTTGCGGTTTCGAGCCTCCACCCACCAGCGCCGGTCCAGAAGCCGAGTGATGAGGTTGACGGAAGGGCCGTTGCGGCCAATGGCTCAAGGGAATGTGGCTGGTGACCGATTGGATGGCGGCCACTTCCAGGGCTTCCTGCTCTTCCAGCGGCGGCAACAGGCCGGGCAGGCGGCTGGCCAGCAAGGTCTTGCCGGTGCCTGGCGGGCCGCTGAACAGCAGGTTATGCGCACCGGCCGCGGCCACCAGCAGCGCGCGTTTGGCAGCCAGTTGGCCCTGCACTTCATTCAGGTCGGGATAGGGGCGGTTCTGGTAGAGCAGGCCGTCCGAAGCATAGGGCTCGATCGGGGTGTGGCCGTTGAAGTGGGCGACGGCTTCCAGCAAATGCTCGACGGCAATCACCTTCAGTCCTGAGGCCAGGCAGGCTTCCTCGGCATTCGCGCGTGGCACCATCAGCGTGCGTCCGGCCTGGCGCGCGGCCAGGGCCGCCGGCAGCACGCCACGCACCGGGCGAACCGCGCCGGACAGCGCCAGCTCGCCCAGGCATTCGACATTCTCCAGGGCCAGGGTCGGTACCTGCACGCTGGCGGCCAGTATGCCCAGGGCAATTGCCAGGTCGAAGCGCCCGCCGTCCTTGGGCAGGTCGGCCGGAGCGAGATTGAGGGTGATGCGCCGGGCCGGAAAATCGAAGCCGGCATTGAGAATGGCGCTGCGCACCCGGTCCTTGCTTTCCTTGACCGCCGCTTCGGGCAGGCCCACCAGGGTCAGGGCCGGCAGGCCGTTGGCCAGATGGACTTCGACCGAAACGGCCGGCGCTTGCACGCCGGTCTGGGCACGGCTGTGGACAATGGCCAGAGACATGACTCGTTCCTTGAGGCTGGGAAACCGCGTCCTGCGGTTGTGCAAGCCTAGCCCCGGCCGAGGCTACGCCGCACCAGCAAATAGACTCAGGATGTTGCGGCGGGCGGCTCAGCCGCGCCAGTCGTGGGACCAGCCCGGTTGGGCGATGCGCTGTTCGTACAGGGCGATGTCCGACTGATTGTCGACTTCCACCCAGCCGCCGCGAATGGCCACGGTGGCGATAGCGGTGCCGGCCTGGAGCAGGGCGCGCAGCAGGCTGGTCATGTCCAGTTTGTCGATCTGCGGGTCGCTCATGCCGGACAGCAGCGCCCGGACCTGGCGCCATCCTGCGGGGGTGAATTTCAGCAGGCCCATGTACTGGCCCTCGATTTCCTCGCGGCTGGTGACCCTTTCACCGATATCCAGCAGCTGGCCGGCCTGTTGGCGGAAGCTTTCGGCGTCGCTGAGGGGATCATCGGAGCGCGTCGACCACAGGTCCCACCAGTCGAGGTCGTAGGTGATGCTCAGGGGGGCCTGGGAGGCCATCAGGTCACGGACGATGTCCGGGCGGTAGACGATATCGCCGTAGCACACCAGGGTCGGTTCGCTGGATAGCAGGGCATCGGCGCGCATCAGGCTGCGCACCATGTTGCTGCTGGCCCAATGCGGGTTGTACAGCCGGCTCTGGCCATAGCCTTCAAGGGCTTCGCTGCAATAACCGCTGACCAGATGCACCTCATCGACCCCGGCGTTTTCCAGGGCTTGCAGCTGCCATTCGAGCAGCGGCTTGCCAGCCAGGCGGGCCAGGGGCTTGGGTTGCGCGGCGGTCAGGTGTTTCAGGCGGGAGCCGCGGCCGGCGGCGAGAATTACGGCTTTCATGTCAGGTCACTCAAAGAGCCATTGGCACAGTTGTCGATCGGCTTCGTCCAGCGTTGCTTCGCGCTCGGGATGCCACATGATGCCGGCCACCTTGAGGCTGGTATGCACCAGGGCCTCGCAGGTTCCGGAAGTGTCCAGGGCCCAGGGGCGCAGGGTGGCAGGCAGCGGGTCGAGCAACTGTTTGCCGTGGAAGGAATTGACCGAGCGCGAAGCGGCCTGGCCCTGTAGCCAGGGCCGCTCGTCGGCGGCCAGCAAGGTGATGAGGTGACGTTGCGCGACGTGCACGTCGCGGTCGGCATCGGCCAGCCGGCCGCCGAAAAAGCTGTGGATCAGTTGCAACCCGCGGCAGACCCCCAGCACCGGCAGCCGCTCGGCCACGCAATGGGCCAGCAGCGCCTGTTCGCTTTGATCGCGCAACGGGTCGCCGCCGAGGTCGTCGCCACCGCTGAAGATCACGCCTTGCACGCCCTGGTCACGGGCATAGGCCACGGTGTCCTCGCCCAGGTGGGGCAGCAGCAGCCATTGGTTGCCGCAGCCGAGTTCGGCAAAAAAGCGGTACCAGTCCCTGGCCAGGCCATCGCGCGGTTCGTGATAGGCCTGCGGGTTGCAGGTTCTCAGGGTGATACCGAGGCGTTTCATGGCTGCACCGGGTTCAGGGTCTTGTCGCGACAATTGAGGGCGATGCGCGGGCTGCGCAGGATCCGGTTGAACAGCTGTTCGCCACAACCGATGGCCGCTGGAATGCCGAACTCGGCGCAGCGGATGGCCATGTGCGAGTTGGCCCCGCCGTATTGGGTGACCAGCCCGGCGATGCCGCGGGTGAAGACCCAGTCATAGCCGGGGTCGGCATTTTCGATGCAGACGATCTTGCCCTTGAGCGGCGCCGAGGCCGGGGTGTCCTGGCGCAATTCCATGCCGACGGCTTCGACGTTCTGCCGGGTGATGAAGTTGGGCAGGCTGCGATGCAGCGGCGCGACGAACACATCGTCGACCGCGCTGATCAGGTGCCCGAGCTTCAGCGAGATGCCCTGCTCATAACTGCGGCGTGCCTGGCTGGCCGACTCCAACAGGACCCGGTCGGTGTCGTCCATCAGCGGCGTGGTGAGGCTGTCGAGCAGCGGGTGGATATCGAGAAAGGACAGGTCTTCCCTGGCCAGGCCAACGTCGGCGCCCCAACTCACCAGCAGTTGCAGGGCGTCGGACAGGTCCCGGGTGAACACCAGCTTGGCGTATTCCCGGGCCTGGATGGCCTGGCTGGCATAGTCCAGCAGGTGTTCGGTCGACAGCGGCCAGCCTTGTTCGTCGATCAACTGCTGCAGGGCCTGGCGCTCTTCGGGTTGCAGTTGGAAGGTTGCTTGCGAACTCTCGCCATGACCCAGCTCGACGGTCGCGGCAGCGAACAGGTCGTGGCGCTCGTCATAACGCAATGAGGTGATGTCGTAGGTGCCGGGGCGCAAGTGGCCGAACTTGGCGACAAAGGCCGGCAGTGTCCGGACGTCGGCGCAGACCTGGGCGTATTCGCGCGTCAGTTCGGTGGTGACGGTCTGGATCGACTGCTTCCAGGCCAGCAGGCGCTCGTTGCTCAGGGCGCCACGGCGGCAGGCCGAGCGCAGCAGGGCTTCGGCGATGAATGCATGCCGGGCGAGCATGGCGAACGGCAGCGTGCCTTGCTCGCGGCAGTCCAGCAGCAGGCGGTGGATGCTGTCGAGGTCGGCTGGAATGGTATCGAGACGCCGGCGTTGCTGCTGGCGCTCGTGGGCGCGCACCTGGTCCAGCAAGGGCGGCAACGCGTCGGCGCCGTCACCGCTCAGCGCCCGCAGCGTCAGTTGGTCGAGGGCCGAGCGATAGGCCCGTTGCTCGGCGGCGCTGAGGCTGTCGCCATAACGCTCGGCGAAGTCGGCGTCGAAGGTGAAGTCCAGGCAGGTCTGGACGACTTCGAACTCGACCTTGTCGTGCCATTGCGGGTGGGCTTGCAGGCGCTGCAGCCAGGCGTTGACCAGCCTGGTGCACAACCCCGGCTCCAGGCCTGCCGGCAGGAACGAGTTGAAGCTGCAGCGCACGTCGATATACGGGTGATGGCCGAGCATCACCATCAGCGCCTGGTGCCGCGGCTGGTGATAGCCCATCAGGGCGCGGGCTTCGCGCCAGGTCGAATCGGTCACCAGGCGCCGATACAACGAGGCCGCCAGCGGGCGCGGAGTGGTGCCGATGATTTCCGCCGGGTTCCAGTCGGGCATCACCCCCAGCAAGGTACTGTCGCCATACAGACCGGCCTGGGGCGCCAGGCGTTTGCCCAGGAAGCGCTGGATGTGCTCGAGCTGGCGCGCCACCCGCCGTTCGGTGACCGGATGCCAGGTGTTGCACAGGGTGATGCGCCGTACCTGCAACACATACACCTGCTGGTGGTGGTCGACGGCGAATTCGATGTCCAGCGGCACGTTGCCGCAGAGCGTTTCCAGCTCCCTGCAGGCGTCGATCACTGCCTGCAGGCGTGGCGAGCGCAACTGGGCACTCTCGGTGTCGCGGTAGACCAGCACGGTTTTCTGGATGCCCTGGCCGCCGGTGATGGTATCGGTCAGGCCGCTCTCGTCGTCGTAGTTCACCACGTAATAAGGGGCGCCATGTTCCAGGTCGTGGGTCATCACCACGCCGCTCATCTGGATCGAGGTCAGCATCGGCTGGATCAGGATCTGGTTGTCCTCGCAGCGGTGCTCGGCAAAGGACGCGATCACCT
This sequence comes from Pseudomonas sp. SBT1-2, assembly GCF_028640875.1. NCBI lineage: Bacteria > Pseudomonadati > Pseudomonadota > Gammaproteobacteria > Pseudomonadales > Pseudomonadaceae > Pseudomonas > Pseudomonas sp. SBT1-2. The sequence continues at coordinate 41,964 of NZ_JAQZAA010000019.1, forward strand.
GTTCGATGGCGACGCTCAAGGCCCGAGGGTCGGTGACACTGACATTCAGGCAACTGGTGAACAGGCCGGCCATGGAACTGTTGACGCTGTCTTCGTTCTGCGCGCTGCTGCGCACGATCACAAAGAAGCCGCCATGCTCCAGCCGGGCAATGTTTTGCAGCACATCAGCGGGGTCGTCCCGCCACTGTCGGGCGGTGAAGAAGTACAGCGGCAGGATCCGCGAGCGGATGACCCGCGGCTGCAGGCGCTCCAGGGTTTCGGACTTGGTCCCAAAACGAATGGTGTTCGCGGCGGCCTGGTTCATGGCGCGTCCTCGTGCTTGTCCACCGCCAGCAGGGCCAGGTGCTTGAGCAACGGGTGAATGATGAAGTAGGGCGGCTTCTCGGCCTCGGCCGGCAGGGGCCGCAGGGCCTGGGCGCCTTCGCGTCGCCAGTGGCTGAGGACGTCCACCAGCAGGTCGGCGCGGATCGCATTGTCATACAGGTAGTCGACATCCATGCCAGGCGGTGGCAGTGGATAAGCCTTGCGTGCCAGCACCGGGCCGGTGTCGATCTGCTCGTCGAGCAGCAGGGCGCTGGCGGCGCATTCGCGCTGTTCGATGATCTGGTAGTACAGGGTGGTGCTGCCACGATAATCCGGCAGCCAGCCGGAATGGATATGCAGCACCGGGTAACGACTCAACAGGGCCGCCGGCACCAGTTGCCCGCCGTACCCAGAGTAGACCAGCAGGTCCGGCGCCTGGCGGGCGATCAGTGCGAGCAACTGCGGGTCGTCGAGGGCCTGGGCCGGGCACACCTCGTGGGGCCAGCCCAGGGTGGCCAGGCAGGTGTCGATGTCCTGGCTCAGGTCCGGGCAGAACAACCCTGCAAGTGGCTGTACCTGCAACTCGCGGGTGGTCTGCAACGCGCCGCCGCCCTGGCCGTAGACAATCACCGCGTCAGGTTCGATACCGGCTGCCGCCATGCCTTGCAGGTAGGCGACCGAGCGCGCGGTGCGGGCGCAGAGGATCAGCAGGCGGGCGCGACTCATAGGCCGGCCTCCCGGGCGACGGTGGCCAGCACCTGTTGTTCCTGGGTCAGCAGCCAGGCCAGGTAGGCGCCCTGGTCCGGGTCGAGGCGGCCCTGCTGCGACACCAGGGTGTCCGTCAGCTTGAGCAGGCCACTGAGGTAATAGGCCGCGCCGCTCGCTTGCCAGCCGTGCAGCATGCACTCGGCCAGCAGCAGATAAGGCGGTACGGACCCGTAGCTGCCGTGGGGCAGCGGACGGTGCGGAGCCGCGGCTTCGTAGCCGGTATACAGGCGTTTGCTCACTTCGAATTTCTTCAGCAGGCGCGGCAGCCAGTAGGCTGCCAGCGGGCCGGAGACTCCGGCGCCCGCGCGCATTTCCAGGCACAGGTGGCTCAGCAGCGCCGTGCTGTCCTCGGCGTGCGCCGGGCCTTGTGGATGCAGTGTGGGCAAGGCCGGCGCCGGCAAGTGGGCGCACGCAGCCAGGCGCGAGGTGCGCCAGGCGTCGACTAAGGCTTCGCCCTGGAAGCTGCTGTAACGGTAGGTCTGCGGGTTTTCCAGCAGGTCCCCGTCGCTGTAGGCGTAGTTCAGCATGACGGTGGATACCCACAGAGCTGGCGAATGCGTTCCACGTAGCCAGGAATATCGTCGGGCTCGTGACGGTTGTGCAACACCAGGTCCGGGCGTTGCGGCGGCGGGTATTCGATGTCCACGCCCACCACGTTGCTCTGTTCGCCCCGCAGGGCGGACTGATACAGCCCCTTGTTGTCACGGCTGACCAGGGTGCTCAGCGGCACATCGACGAACACTTCCCGGTAGCTGGAGAAACGCTGGCGGTTGTCGTCGCTGATGTCCTGGAACATCGACAGGATGCAGCAGACCACATCGATGCCCTGGCCATCGAGCCAGCCGCACAGGGCCTGGATTCGTTCGGCGTTGACCCGCCGTCCGGCGACGCTGTAGGCGTCCGCCCGCTGGTCATGGCGGAACAGCGCGCGAATCTCGTCGCCGTCGACGAACACGGTCTGCGGCCGCTGCGCTTTCAGGCTGGCATACAGGGCCCGGCCAATCGTGGTTTTGCCCGCTCCTGACATGCCGACCAGCCAGATCACCATGGCTTCACCCCTGCTTGAGTATGTTTTCGATGTTGCGCAGCGCCAGGACCGCCAGCTCCGCCGAGAAACCATAGCTGGGCGCGAAGTAATGGCGACGCAGGCGCTGACGGACCGCGGCCTGCTGTTGCCAGAGGCTTTCGTCCCCCAGCAGGTCGGCCAGTTGCCAACGCGCCTCAGGGTCGAGGTTGACGATGTCGTTGCGCAGCAGCACATCGGGCGATTCCTCGCCGGTCAGCGCGTCCTGCTCGGCGTCCGGTACGTTCAACAGCAGCAGGTTCTTGTCCAGGTACAGGGCGCCGAACGCGGTTCCGCCGTAGTCCGAAACCACATAGTCGGCGCAGCGGAACAGGGTCAGGTTGTCGTAGACGCGGGTAATCACCGCGGTGAACGGGTATTGCTCAAGCAGTTTCAGCGCCTCGGGATCGGCCTCGGCCGACAGCGGATGGGTCTTCACGATGACGTTGTAGCGATCGCACAACTCGGCCATGGCGTCGGCGAAGCGGCTGATCGACGACAGCTCCATCCAGGTCGGCAGCCACAGCACGGTCTTTTTCGCCCGGTCCAGGGCCAGGTCCGCCGGGTGCTGGCCTTGCAGCGAGGTTTCGCGGAAGTAGGCGTCGTAGCGCGGGTAACCCATCTGGAAGGTCACGGCGTCGCAGCATTCGCGCAGGCGCTCGGCCTGCCAGGGGCCGAAACACAGGATCAGGTCGTAGTGTTGGTTCCAGCTGGAAAAGTTGTGTTTGTACTTGCCCAGGGCGTACATGAAGCGCACCTGCCGATGGCCCAGCGCCTTGATCATCGGCTGCGAGCCGTGGTCGTACATGCTGTGGTTGGAGACCACCACGTCATAGCGGTGATTGGCCTTGATCACATCCAGGCTGCCGTGGCAGCTGTAACCCAGGCCGCCGATCAGTTCGCGGCTTTGCGCGCGCTCTTCATGGGTGCCATGCAGGACCACGTCGAAAGCGTCGGCCCTGAGCAGGCTCCAGACCGCCTGATAGTGATTGAGCATCTCGGCGGTATGAACGAAGAAGGCCAAGCGGCTGAAGGGTTTTGGCGCGGTCATAGGGCTACCTGGTGCAATTAAGTCGAGGCAAGCGTTCGCGTTGCTTGGCGGTGTTGCGGGGCATGACTCGCCCAAGGGGGGCCAGGATCGCAAACGCTGGACATGTTATCGGCGGAGTAGGGGGGAAATGAACGGGCGGGGCGGAAAATCTTTGCTGGCAGGGCCCGGCTCGACCGATGGCAGGTGCTGTCCGGTCGAGCCTATGCGCAGGAGCGCGGTCGAGCTGGTTATTGCTCGCTCGGATTGAGCTTCGCTTCCAGCTCGGCCACCTTCGCCTCGAGGCTTTCCAGGCGGGCGCGGGTGCGGGCCAGGACGACCATCTGGCTGTCGAATTCTTCCCGGCTGACCAGGTCCAGCTTGCTGAAGCCGCTTTGCAGCAGGGCCTTGAACTGGCTTTCGATTTCGGCGCGGGGCAGTGGGGTATCGCCGCTGAACAGGCGGGCGGCATGGCCGCTCAGGGCATCGAGGAGGTCTTTGGGCGCGAGCATGGGAGGTGTCCTGAAAACAATGGCGGGCAGTGTATCACGCACTGTCTATAGTCAATTGGCAGGCGGGGATGCACGCTTTTCGCGCATCGCGCCGGGCAGTGGCGCACCGTTGTTGTGCGTATCCGTGGCGATGATGGCGAAGTGGTCTCCGTGGCGGCGGCCAAGGGACTGAAATCAGTGGGTTTTCATGAGATGGCAAGGTTTCTGCTTAGTCGCTGATGACCCATGCACTGATGCAGTCGCTGTGACGAATGCAGTGCGGCAGGCGGAGCGGGGAAGTGTTTCGTCGGCAGCGGTTAGCTGGCGTCGGTCTGGTCGAGGAAGGCCGACGATGCGTTACAAAGCCAGGCACTGCGCTTAGACTTGAGTCGGGTTTGTTTTCCTGGGGCAAGTCCACCAATTCGGGAGAAAGTTTCATGAAGCTAGTCACTGCCATCATCAAGCCGTTCAAGTTGGACGACGTGCGCGAGTCGTTGTCCGAGATCGGCGTGCAGGGCATTACCGTTACTGAGGTCAAAGGCTTCGGCCGGCAGAAGGGGCACACCGAGCTGTATCGCGGCGCGGAGTACGTAGTCGACTTCCTGCCCAAGGTGAAGATCGACGTCGCCATCGACGACAAGGATCTTGATCGGGTCATCGAGGCGATAACCAAGGCCGCCAACACCGGCAAGATCGGTGACGGCAAGATCTTCGTGGTCAATCTGGAACAGGCTATTCGCATCCGTACCGGCGAAACCGATACCGACGCCATCTAAGCCGCCCCAAACCCAACGCCCCAGGAGAAAACAATATGACTCTGCGTAAAATCGCAGGGCTAGGAGCCCTGTTGTCCCTCGTAATGCCTGGCCTGGCCATGGCGGCGGACGAAGTGGCAGCCCCAGTCCTCAATTCCGGCGATACCGCCTGGATGCTGACCTCGACGGCCCTGGTGCTGTTCATGACCATTCCCGGCCTGGCGCTGTTCTACGGCGGCATGGTGCGCTCGAAAAACATTCTTTCCGTGATGATGCAGTGCTTCGCCATTACCGGTCTGATCAGCATCCTGTGGGTCATTTATGGCTATAGCATCGCGTTCGACACCACCGGCATGGAGCAGGGCGTCGTCAACTTCAACTCCTTCGTCGGCGGCATGGGCAAGGCCTTCCTGGCCGGCGTCACCCCGGCGAGCCTGACCGGCCCGGCGGCGCTGTTCCCCGAGGCGGTGTTCATTACCTTCCAGATGACCTTCGCCATCATTACCCCGGCGCTGATCGTCGGTGCCTTTGCCGAGCGGATGAAGTTCTCCGCCATGCTGATCTTCATGGCCATCTGGTTCACCCTGGCCTACGCGCCGATCGCGCACATGGTCTGGTCCGGCAACGGCGGCCTGATGTGGGACTGGGGCGTGCTGGACTTCGCCGGCGGCACCGTGGTGCACATCAACGCCGGTATCGCCGGCCTGGTGGCTTGCCTGGTGCTGGGCAAGCGTAAAGGCTTCCCGACCACCCCGATGGCGCCGCACAACCTGGGTTACACCCTGATGGGCGCGGCCATGCTGTGGATCGGCTGGTTCGGCTTCAACGCCGGTTCCGCCGCCGCCGCCAACGGCACCGCCGGCATGGCGATGCTGGTGACCCAGATCGCCACCGCCGCCGCGGCGCTGGGCTGGATGTTCGCCGAATGGCTGACCCACGGTAAGCCAAGCGCCCTGGGCATTGCCTCGGGTGTGGTTGCCGGCCTGGTGGCGATCACGCCTGCCGCTGGCACCGTAGGCCCGATGGGCGCCCTGGTGATCGGCCTGGCTGCGGGCGTGGTGTGCTTCTTCTGCGCGACCACCCTGAAACGCAAACTGGGCTACGACGACTCCCTGGACGCCTTCGGCGTGCACGGTATCGGCGGTATCCTCGGCGCGATCCTCACCGGCGTGTTTGCCGCGCCATCGCTGGGCGGCTTCGGCACCGTGACCGACATCGCCGCACAAGTGTGGATCCAGTGCAAAGGCGTGGGCTTCACGGTGATCTACACCGCGATCGTCACCTTCATCATCCTCAAGGTGCTGGATGTGGTCATCGGGCTGCGTGTCACCGAGGAAGAAGAGTCGGTCGGCCTCGACCTGGCGCAACACAACGAGCGTGGTTACAACCTGTAATTTCGCCTGAAAAAAATGCCCGGCTTGCCGGGCATTTTTTTGTCTGCGTTTTGTCATTGAGAGACAGCTGAAAGGTTTTTCCCAGAGCTTGTCAGCCAGTTTGATGAGCGCTTTTTTTTCGGGTCAATGACTTACAGCATTGGAGGAATATTCGGCACTTTGTTTTTTCCCAGAGCGCGCTAGAATGCGCGCCGAATGTGCGGAGAACTGTATGTGGCAACAGACTCTGATTACCCTGCGGGCAAGGCCCCGGGGCTTTCATCTGGTAACGGACGAGTTGCTCGCCGGCCTGCCTGAACTGAAGGCATGCCGGGTCGGTCTGTTGCATTTGTGGCTGCAGCATACCTCGGCCTCGTTGACCATCAACGAGAATGCCGACCCTGCGGTTCGTCGTGACTTCGAGCGTTTTTTCAACACCCTGGTGCCGCAAGGCATGGCCGGGTATGAACATGACGACGAAGGGCCCGATGATCTGCCGGCGCACTTCAAGGCCAGTTTGCTAGGCTGTCAATTGAGCTTGCCGGTATCGGCAGGTCGCTTGGCGTTAGGCAGCTGGCAAGGCGTTTATCTGGGCGAGCATCGCGATCATGGCGGTGCCCGCAAAGTCCTTGCCACCTTGCACGGTGATAAGGCATAAGCCGCTGGTTATCAGTGGATGTTGATTTTTTTCCAGCGGCCTTCGACAGTCGGCTCAGCTGGGCTATAACTAATCTGCTTTTCGCAAGTCATGAGGTAGAACATGAGCGACGATGATCTGGAAAACGACGACCTCGAAGTAGGCGACGAAGACGAAACCGAAGAAGGTCTTGAAGCGGCCGCCGACGATGTGGCGGAAGACGATGGCAGTGATGTTCCTGCCCCGACCGCCAAAGGCAAGGCCAAGGCTGCCGTCTCGGTAGACGAGTTGCCGAGTGTCGAAGCCAAGAACAAAGAGCGTGATGCACTGGCGCGCGCCATGGAGGAGTTCCTGGCCCGTGGCGGTAAAGTGCAGGAAGTCGAGGCCAATGTGGTTGCCGATCCGCCCAAGAAGCCTGATAACAAGTACGGTAGCCGGCCTATCTAAGCGCCCGCCACTTGCTTGCTGAAAAAGCCCGCCGTCGCTGCGGGCTTTTTCATGGGCGCTTGTTGGGCAATGACACCGTATTGCGGTGATCGAACTATCAGGCGCCGCTGTGCCAGCGCGCCAGCAGTTTCGGCAGTTCGGTCAGGCTGCGGATTTCCGCGTCCGGCAGCCGCTCGGCCTCCCAGACCTTGCCGGCCGGGTTGAACCAGATGGCCCGCAAGCCGGCCTGCTGCGCCCCGGCGATGTCGTCGCCCGGGTGGTCGCCGATGTGCACGGCGGTGTCCGGCGTTGCCTCGCCCCGTTGCAGGGCCTCGTGAAACAGCCGTGCATCGGGCTTGGCGATACCGATGTCTTCGGCGCACAGGGCGAACTTGAAGTAATCTGCCAGCCCCAGGCGGCGCACATCGGCGTTGCCATTGGTGACCACGCCCAGCGCGAAGTGGTTGGCCAGCGCTTCCAGGGTCGGCTGCACTTCGGGAAAGATGTCCAGCTGATGCCGGGCATGCAGGAACACTTCAAAACTCTGGTCAGCCAGGGCATTGGCCTGTCCCAGGTCGTAGCCGGCTTCCTCCAGCGCATGAAACAGCACCCGGCGGCGCAGCGCGCTGATGCGGTACTTGAGCCCCGGTTCGTTGTTCAGCACCCGTTCACGGATGGTCCAGAGATGCTCCACCGGTACGCTGCCCAGCTGCGGAGCGTGGTCGGTCAGCCACTGGCGCAGTACGGCTTCGGCGCTGACGATCACGGGCGCGGTATCCCACAGCGTGTCGTCGAGATCGAAGGTGATCAGCTTGATCGTCATTACTCACCGCCTTTGTTGCGTTTGGCCCGTGGGTGGGCGCTGTCGTAGACCGCTGCCAGGTGCTGGAAGTCCAGGTGGGTATAGATCTGCGTGGTCTTGATATCCGAGTGCCCCAGCAGTTCCTGTACGGCGCGCAGGTCCTGGGAGGATTCCAGCATGTGGCTGGCGAAGGAGTGTCGCAGCATGTGCGGATGCAGGTTCTGTCCCAGCTCGCGCTCGCCGGCGGCCTTGACCCGCAGCTGGATCGCCCGGGGGCCCAGGCGCCGGCCCTGCTGGCTGACGAACACCGCGTCGTCCGGCGGATTGCTCAGCGCCCGCAGTGGCAGCCAGAGTTGCAGCGCTTCGCGGGCCTTTTTGCCGACCGGCAGGACCCGTGTCTTGCTGCCTTTGCCGTGCACCTGCACCAGGCCGTCGGCCAGGTCCAGTTGTTCGAGGTCCAGGCTGGTCAACTCCGACAGGCGCAGCCCGGAGGAATAGAACAGCTCGAGAATCGCCTGGTCGCGGTGCGCGAGGAAATCGTCTTCCACCGCGCCATCGAGCAATTGCAGGGCGCGATCGGTGTCCAGGGTCTTGGGCAGGCGACGCTCGCCCTTGGGCGGCGCCAGGCCATTGGCCGGGTCGTGATTGCACAGGCCTTCGCGGTTCAGATAGTGATACAGGCCGCGCACGGCGGAGAGCAGGCGCGCCAGGCTGCGGGAGGATTGGCCCTGCTGGTGCAGGCGCGCAATCATGCTGCGCAGGCCCTGGATGTCCAGGTCGGACCAGCTGGAAACCTGCTGCTTGGCACAGAAGGCCAGCACTTTTTCCAGGTCGCGGCGGTAGGCTTGCAGCGTATGGGGCGACACTTGGCGCTCACTGCGCAGGTGCTCGCAGTAGGCGTCCAGTTGTCGTTCCATGGTCAGCGAACCGAGCGTAGCGAGTGAGTGAAGCGCGGCAGCACGCGGCCCATGACTTCGGCGATGTAGCTGAGGAACAGCGTCCCCACCGAGCTTTTGTAGTGCTGCGGGTCGCGGCTGGCGATGGCCAGCACGCCGTGAATGCCCTGATGGGCGATGGCGACCACGGCGCTGGAGCCGATCTGCTGGCGCTGTTCTTCGCCGAACAGGAAGTCCAGCTCATGCTCGCGCAGGCTGCCGCTGACGCTCTTGCCTTCGGTCAGCAAGCCGCCGATGGCGGCCTGGGCGTCGGCGGCGGTGACCCAGCGGCCTACCGGCATGGCGCTGTCGCTGAACAGGATCAGGCTCACGAACGGCACCTGGAAGTCCTGGCGCAGGCTGTCTTCGACGCTCATCACCACGTCTTCCAGGCTGTTGGCATCCATCAGCGCGAGAATCAGGCGGCGGGTCTTCTCGAAGAGCCGATCGTTGTCGCGGGCCACGTCCATCAACTGCGAAAGCCGGTGGCGCATCTCGATGTTGCGCTCGCGCAGGATCTTCATCTGCCGCTCCACCAGCGAGATGGTGTCACCGCGCTGATGAGGAATGCGCAAGGCCGGGAGCAGTTCTTCATGCTCGACGAAGAAGTCCGGATGCGCCTCCAGATACGCGGCGATCGCCGCCGCCTCGAGGTTTTCGGCAGGAGATTCGTCGGGTTGTTCGGCTGGAACCTGAGGCTGATCAGTCATGGTTTTCGCTCATTCAAAGACGCACCTGTCCTTCGTATACGCGCACTGCCGGGCCGGTCATCTTCACCGGTTGGCCAGGGCCTGCCCACTCGATGGACAGGCGCCCGCCCGGCAGGTCGATCAATAGCGGCGAATCCATCCACCCCTGGCTGATCGCGGCCACTGCGGCGGCGCAGGCGCCGGTACCGCAGGCCTGGGTTTCCCCGGCGCCACGTTCCCAGACCCGCAACTGCGCGCGCTGACGGTCGATGACCTGGATGAAGCCGACATTGACCCGGGCCGGGAAGCGCGAGTGATGTTCGATCTTCGGTCCCAGCTCATGCACCGGCGCGCTGTTGATGTCGTTGACCCGCAGCACGGCATGGGGGTTGCCCATGGACACGGCGGCCAGCTCGACGGTCTGGCCGTCGACTTCGACCTGGTAACTCAAGGCCTGGGCTGGCGCCACGAACGGGATCTGCTCGGGCACCAGGCGCGGCGCGCCCATGTCGACGCTGATCTGACCGTCGTTGCGCACATCCAGTTCGATGATGCCGCTCTTGGTCTCGACGCGGATCTGGCGCTTGGTGGTCAGGCGCTTGTCCAGCACGAAACGGGCGAAACAGCGTGCACCGTTGCCGCACTGCTCCACTTCGGAGCCGTCGGCATTGAAGATCCGGTAGCGGAAATCCACGTCCGGGTTGCTCGGCGCCTCGACGATCAGCAACTGGTCGAAACCGACACCGGTGTTGCGATCACCCCATTGCTTGGCATGTTTGGGCAGGATGTGCGCGTGCTGGCTGACCAGGTCGAGGACCATGAAGTCATTACCCAGGCCGTGCATCTTGGTAAAACGCAGCAGCATGGTTCTACTCCGGCAGCAGGCTTTCGCCAGCAAACAACTCGGCTACCGTCTCGCGGCGACGCACTTCAACAGCCTGTTCACCATCGACCAGCACTTCAGCAGCGCGACCGCGGGTGTTGTAGTTGGAGCTCATGACGAAACCGTAGGCACCGGCCGAATGCACGGCAAGCAGGTCGCCTTCTTCCAGGGCCAGCTGACGTTCCTTGGCCAGGAAGTCGCCGGTTTCGCAGATCGGGCCGACGATGTCGTAGGTACGTGCCTGGCCATTGCGCGGGCGCACGGCGCTGACGTCCATCCAGGCCTGGTACAGGGCCGGGCGGATCAGGTCGTTCATTGCCGCGTCGACGATGGCGAAGTCCTTGTGTTCGGTGTGCTTGAGGTACTCGACCCGGGTCAGCAGTACCCCGGCGTTGGCGACGATGAAGCGGCCGGGTTCGAAGACCAGTTCCAGGTCGCGGCCGTCGAGGCGTTCGCGCACGGCCTTGACGTAGTCGGCGGCCAGCGGCGGCTCTTCATCGCGATAACGCACGCCCAGGCCACCACCGAGGTCGATGTGGCGCAGGTAGATGCCGCATTCGCCCAGGCGGTCGACCAGGTCCAGCAGACGGTCGAGGGCATCGATGAAGGGGGCCAGGGTGGTCAGTTGCGAGCCGATATGGCAGTCGACGCCGACCACTTCCAGGTTCGGCAACTGGGCCGCGCGGATGTACACGTCTTCGGCATCGGCGATGGCGATACCGAACTTGTTTTCCTTCAAGCCGGTGGAAATGTACGGGTGGGTGCCCGCGTCGACATCCGGGTTGACCCGCAGCGAGACCGGCGCGCGAACATTGAGTTCGGCGGCGACCTGTTGCAGGCGCTCCAGCTCGTCGCTGGACTCGACGTTGAAGCAGTGCACACCGACTTCCAGGGCGCGACGCATGTCGTCACGGGTCTTGCCGACACCGGAGAAGACGATCTTGTCGGCCGCGCCGCCAGCTGCCAGGACGCGTTCCAGCTCGCCGCGGGAGACGATGTCGAAACCGGCGCCCAGACGCGCCAGGACATTCAGTACACCCAGGTTGGAGTTGGCCTTTACCGCGAAGCAGACCAGGTGCGGCATGCCGGCGAGGGCATCGGCGTACGCGTGGTACTGCGCTTCGATATGCGCTCGGGAATAGACGTAGGTCGGCGTGCCAAAGCGTTCGGCAATGGCGGACAACGCTACACCTTCCGCGAACAGCTGCCCGTCGCGGTAGTTAAAAGCGTCCATGGGGTTCCCTTAGTTGGTGTCGTGCTTGTGCGACTGCGAGTGACCCTGGTCTTCGGGGGATTTGCTGTCATCGGGAAGATACAGCGGGCCTTTTTGACCGCAGGCAGTGACAAGGCAGGCAACCGCGACGAGCGCAGCAAGGGAAGAGATCAGGCGCTTCATGGCGAAATCCTTGAGAATGCGTTAATTGCGCCCGAGTATACCGACCACCCGACGGCTTGCCTATGCGCTGGAACACCCGTCCGGCGGGCCTTTGCCCCGGGCGCAGGGGGTGGGCGCGGCGGTTGCGGGGATATTTTCTCTGCTGTCCGCGCCCTTGATCGGTATCCTTTGCATTCGCCCGGATGCGCCCGTATCTTGCGGCGCTTGAGCGTGAGTAGACACTTTTCGAGGTTCCCGCAATGAGTTTGACTGAAGCCCGTTTCCACGACCTGGTCGATGCCACCCAGCAGACGCTGGAGGACATTTTCGAGGAGAGTGACCTGGATATCGATCTGGAGAGCTCCGCCGGTGTGCTCACCGTCAAGTTCGAAAACGGTAGCCAGGTGATCTTCAGCCGCCAGGAACCGCTGCGTCAGCTGTGGCTGGCCGCGCGCTCCGGTGGCTTCCACTTCGACTACGACGAAGAAAGCGAGCGCTGGATGTGCGACAAGAGCGAAGAGCAGCTGGGCGAAATGCTCGAGCGCATCGTCCTCGAGCAGGCCGACATCAAGCTCGAGTTCGAAGGGCTCTGAGACCGTGACGCCAACCGCCCCGGTGCGCCCGCCCAAGCCGCTGTACAGCAATGTCAGCCCGGCCGTGGCCTCGCCCTGTATCAGCCTGTGCCGGCTGGACGAGGAAAAAGTCTGCAAGGGCTGTTTCCGGCATGTCGAAGACATTCGCGAATGGCGCTCGGCGGACGATGAGCGTCGGCGCGTCATCTGTCGCCAGGCGCTGGAGCGCAAGCGGGCGGCGGCGCCGAGCGCCGGCTAGCCCGGGCCCCTAAATCCGGTAGCTTGTTTATTTGTGCTGCTGTGGTAGTGTCCGGTTACGCCTCGCCACATCGAGGCCGGTGAAAACCCCGTCTTATCTAGACGGGGTTTTGCTTTTTTGTGCCGAAAAAAGGAGTCTGCCTGGATCATGAGCACCGCACCTTCCATCATTCTCACCCGCCTCGACGTGCAGCGTCTGGAGCGCCTGATCGACAGCCTGGACGACACGCTGCCTGGCGTCATTGCGTTGCAGACCGAGCTGGATCGCGCCGAAACCCTGGTGGGCCACGATGAAGTCCCGCCCGGTGTCGTGACCATGAACTCGCGCGTGCATTGCCGCGAAGAGGGCAGCGGCAAGGACTATCACCTGACTTTGGTGTATCCACAGGACGCCAACGCCGACGAAGGCCGGATCTCTATCCTGGCGCCGGTGGGCAGCGCCTTGCTCGGCTTGCAGGTCGGGCAGTACATCGACTGGCCAGCACCGGGCGGCAAGACCCTGAAGCTGACCCTGCTTGAAGTGGAATACCAGCCCGAAGCGGCTGGCGATTTTCACCTCTGATTAGGCGCCTCTGAGCGGCTAGACCTGCTCGAGTGCGTCGTTCAAGGCGCGCTCCAGGTCGGCCTTGTAGCGCAGGTAAAGATTGCTTGAGCCGTGGTGGTCACCGAGCAGGCCGGACAGGTCCAGGTCGGTGATGTAGCAGCGATAGCGTTCGGCTTCGCGGCGCTGGCCGACAATCTCCTGGGCGACCGCGGCGAACAACTGGTCGCCATGCTCCAGCTCGGAAAACTCCCGTTGATTGCAATACAGGGTGACCTGCACCTGCCCCGGTGCGGCTTTGCCGATGATGCCCTGCACGTCATAAAAGGCTTTGTTCGCTGGCGTCTGCGGCGCTGGGCGTGGCTCGATTCGGCGGGCCCTTGTGCTGCCTGAAGGCAATATCTGGTAATACAAAATGTCCAGCGGCACGAGGGGCTGCGAAGCCTCCATCGGCAGCTGGGCGTCGCGCCGATAGAGGATCGACTGCAGGAAGCGTTGCAGGGGCACCAGCAGGCTCTGTTCGTCGTGGTAGGGCAGGCGTTGCTGCCAGAGCGCATCGAATTCATCCAGCACGTACAGCTCGGCCTGGGCCTCGACGACGCGGTAGAACACCTGGATGCAATCAGGCTGGCCCATCGGCAGGATCAGCGCCAGGTCGTGTTCTTCCAGGGCCATCGGGTCCAGGTGCAGCGGGCTGTAGCTCGACTGCTCTTCGCCCAGGTAGTCGATCAGCGCCGGCAGGCTCGCCAGCGCCACATGATTGACCTGGCCCGACACCAGTTCCAGCACGTGGTAATGCTGCTGCACCTGGATCAGGTAGCGGTGATTGAGCTGGCTGAGCAACAGGTTCTGCGCCGTGTCGAACAGCTCTTCGACCCGTTGGGCGATGAACTGCGCGCGGTTGTGGCAGAAGCAGCGCACTCGCAGCTTCGGCTGCTCGGGGCCGCGCGGCAGGTTGTTGAGGTAGTCGCGCAGGCAGTCGAGCAGGGCATGGGCGCCGTCGTAACGACCGACCAAGACCTCGTTCCAGCTGTTGAGCGTCACCTGGTCGAGGGTCAGCACCAGGTTTTCCCGCACCCCGGCGTAGCTCAAAGAGTCGGTGCGCTCGGTGGTCATCAGGATGTTCAGGTCGCGGTGGTGCTTGAGCGGGTCGTGGCCGACGTTCACCAGGATCAGCACTTCGCTGGGCACGCTGCTGTGCAGCAGGTGTTCTTCGCTGACGGTGCCCAGGGGCAGGGCGATGGTCTGTTGCAGGCTGCCCAGCAGATTGAACAGCTCGAACTCGCTCAAGTCGCTGCTGCCCGGGTGCAGCGCCAGGCGCGTGCTGCTGTCGATCACCCCGTTGCGATGGCACCAGGTCAACAGCTCCAGCAGTTCGCGGCTGCGCTTGATCGGCGCGAAATGTTCCCACTCCAGGGCATTCAGGCTGCCGTTGTACAGCCCCCAGTGGGTTTGTCCCGGCTCTTTCTTGTTGGGCGACTGCACCAGGGTCAGGGTGTCTTCGGCCAGGTCCGGGGCAATACCGGGGTTGATGAACTCGATCTTGCCGGCCTTGCGTTCAAAGGCCGCGTACAGGCGGCGGCCAAGGATATTCAGGTCGCGCTTGTTGATCAGGCCGAGGGTCTGCTCGGTACGGGCGAACTGGGTCAGGAAGCGGTAGCTGTAATTCAGCTCATTGACCAGGGCCCGGCGCTCGGCGCTGACCTGGCGGACTTTCCACTGGCTGCGGCTGTCGAGCATCGCCAGCTGGCGCTGATCCCAACCCCATTCGTGGGCCAGCCGTTCGAGCAGCGTGCGCTGCCAGCTCGGGTTGCGTGCACCGTTGTTGCCGGTGAGCTTGCGGTTGACCTTCAGGTACAGGCTACGACGCACCAGCTCCAGGCGCTCCGGCTCGCCGCGGGCCTTGAGGTATTCCTCGATGCGCCGGTAGACCACGATGTACGGGTCCAGCTCGTCGAGGTCCAGGCGGTTGGCGAACACCGCCTGCTTGAAGCGCAGGCTCAGGCATTCCACCCGCGGGTGTTCGCTGGCGTAGACCTCGGTCAGCAGCAACTTGAGCACGGACTTGTACGGCGACTCGATGCCCTTGAACAGTTGCCAGAGCCCGGCACCGATGAATTCGCCCGGCGGAATATGGGCCAGATGGCCAAGGTCGAGGTTTTCGTCGGCGGGGATGAAACGCTTGGACAGCAGCGTATGGGTGTATTCGTGGTAGCGGGCTTCTTCGTACACCGGCACCAGCCACCACAGCGGCGTGCGTCCGGCCAGCCAGATGGCGGTGCGGTAGAACTCGTCCAGCAGCAGGTAGTGCTGGGTGGTGCCGCAATCGTCGGAGCTCAGCTGGGTGTCGCGATCGCCACGGACAAAGCGGCTGGGGTCGATCAGGAAGAAGTGCGCCTCGGCGCCCTGGCTGGCGGCCCAGGCTTCCAGCAGCAGGCATTTCTTGCGCAGTTCGGCCAGTTCGTTCTCGCCGAGGTCGGGCGCATGGCAGACCCACACGTCCATATCGCTCTGGTCGGCCTGGGCCAGGGTGCCCAGGCTGCCCATCAGGAACAGACCGTGGATAGGCCGCGGCGCATTGCCGGGGCGGGCCTTGTAGGAAAACGAACGAGTCAGGCGCTGGGCTTCGTTGAGCGTCGGTGTGTCGGGCTCGTAGTTCGACAACCCGGCCGGTGTGCCACCCGACACATAGCCCGGTAATAGCGGGTGGTTGACGTGAAAGAACAGCGGCAACAGGTTGAGCACCAGTTGCTGGCGTGGCGACAACCCTTCCATGGCCCGGCCCAGGCGCCCCTCGTTGAGCTTCAGAAAGCGCGCGCGCAACTGGCTGAGAACCTTGCGATCGATTCCCTCGTCCAGATCTGGGCGGATTTCATGGGTGCGGGTCATTCAAACAGGCTCGCGAAGCTTGAACGTGGGAGGTCTTGTGCGCAGGAGTTTACAGCCAGTCGAGGGCGAGCTTTAAGCTGAATTTTATTTTTGACGTCAGATTTCCAACATGCCGCTGGAGCTTGCCCGCGGAATCCGACAGGCGGGGATTCCGAGGGCCGTAGGGGAGAGCGTTCAGGCGGCTTCTTTGACCGTCAGAATGGTCAGCAGGCCTTGGGCATGCTCGGCGGCATCGCGGCCCAGGCTGGTCAGGTAACCACCATCGGGCTGGGTAATGAGCTCTTTTTCAAACAGGCGTCGTGCGGCGGCGATAGCTTGGGGGGCAGCGGTCTGATGGATTTTCAGGCCTTCCTGGGAACTGTCCAGGTTGAAGAGTGCAAGGATTTCCAGTTCGGCAACCAACTCAGGGGTATACGACATAAGGACTCCAGACTTTCTAGGAATTAGACGACAGCGTCCTTAAGGTGACCGCAGTTGTGCAGCCTGTCCAGTGTCCGCTGCGGACTTTTACGCCCCTGGGCGGCGGTATTTGGCCGCAGGGCGCGTACCAGTGTAGTCAAGGCCCGCAATCGCGCCGGCCAGGCGCGGGCGCGGGGCGTGGCGGGCTTACTTCTTCTCGGGCGGCAGCTCGGGCAGGGCACGCAGCGCGGCTTCGTACCATTGGGTATCGAACGCGCGGTCTTCTTCGAGGATCGCGTCGATTTCCACCGCCAGGACATGGGCCATGAGGTTGAGGATTTCGTCACGTTCATAGCCGACCAGGGTCAGCTTGTTGAAGGTGGCTTTGGCCGCTGGCGGGTTGTCGCTTTCGATCTGGTTTTCGATCGCTTCGATCAGGGTGTTTTCGGTGAACGCTTCTTCGTCGTTGTCGTCTTCGTGGGTGTCGGGGGTTGGCTCGCTCATGGCAGGCTCCTCAAGGAAAGGTCGCCAGTTTACTCGTATTCAGGAGCCTGATGCTGCTGGCCAGTCGGCTGTCGAGGATCTATAAGAGTGGCTGCCAACCCCGTACCCGGCCTGGAGGCTACGCATGCTCAAGCTTTATGGATTCGCCGTCAGCAACTACTACAACATGGTGAAACTGGCATTGCTGGAAAAAGGCCTGCCTTTCGAGGAAGTGCCGTTCTACGCCGGGCAAAGCCCTGAAGCATTAGCCATCAGCCCGCGCGGCAAGGTGCCGGTACTGGGGGTGGAGCGGGGCGTTATCAACGAAACCAGCGTGATCCTCGAATACCTCGAAACCCAGCCGGGCCCGGCGCTGCTGCCAAGCGATCCGTTCGAGCGTGCCCAGGTGCTGGCGCTGGCCAAGGAGATCGAGCTTTACATCGAGTTGCCGGCGCGGGCCTGTTACGGCGAGGCGTTTTTTGGCACGGCGGTTCCCGAGGCCATCAAGGAGAAGTCCCGCAATGAGCTGGTGCTGGGATTCGCCTCGCTGGCCAGGCACGGCAAGTTCGCCCCTTATGTGGCGGGCAGCAGCCTGAGCGTGGCGGACCTGTATTTCCTGTACAGCGTGAGCCTGGCCTGCGCGGTAGGGCAGAAGCTGTTCGGTATGGATCTTCTGGCCGAGATGCCGGCAGCCAAAGCCTTGATGGCGCGCCTGGAACAGATGCCCAACGTGCAGCGGGTCGCGGCGGACAAGGACGTGGCAATGCCGCAGTTCCTGGCGATGATCGCCAGCAAGAAGTAGAAAGGCTTCAGGTCGCTGATCGCGGGCAAGCCACACTCTTGTGGGAGCGTGGCTTGCCCGCGCTGGCTTTTAGCGGCTGCTCAACAACGCCTGGCCGCGAACCACCGCTGCCTTGACTTGAGCTGGCGCGGTGCCGCCGATGTGGTCACGGGCGTTGACCGAGCCTTCCAGGGTCAGCACGGCAAACACGTCCTGGTCGATCTGGTCGCTGAACTTGCGCAGTTCTTCCAGGCTCATTTCCGCCAGGTCCTTGCCGGTTTCCACGCCGTACTTCACGGCGTGGCCAACGATTTCGTGGCAATCGCGGAATGGCAGGCCACGGCGTACCAGGTAGTCCGCCAGGTCGGTGGCGGTGGAGAAACCGCGCAGCGCCGCTTCGCGCATCATCGCGTGCTTGGGCTTGATCGCCGGGATCATGTCGGCGAAGGCGCGCAGCGAGTCGCGCAGGGTGTCGGCGGCGTCGAACAGCGGTTCCTTGTCTTCCTGGTTGTCCTTGTTGTAGGCCAGGGGCTGGCCCTTCATCAGTGTCAGCAGACCCATCAGGGCGCCGAACACGCGGCCGCTCTTGCCACGAACCAGCTCCGGAACGTCCGGGTTTTTCTTTTGCGGCATGATCGAGCTGCCGGTGCAGAAGCGGTCAGGCAGATCGATGAACTGGAACTGCGCGCTGGTCCACAGCACCAGCTCTTCGGAGAAACGCGACAGGTGCATCATGGCCACGCTGGCGGCGGCGCAGAACTCAATGGCGAAATCGCGATCAGACACATTGTCCAACGAGTTGCCACCGACGGCGTCGAAGCCCAGCAGCTGGCAAGTCAGCTCGCGGTCGATCGGGTAGGTGGTGCCGGCCAGCGCGGCGCTGCCCAGAGGCATGCGGTTGGTGCGCTTGCGGCAATCGACCAGGCGCTCGTAGTCGCGGCTGAGCATCTCGAACCAGGCCAGCATGTGATGACCGAAGGTCACAGGCTGCGCGGTCTGCAGGTGGGTGAAGCCCGGCATGATGGTGTCGGCTTCGCGCTCGGCTTGTTCCAGCAGGCCTTTTTGCAGGCGGGTGATTTCCGCCAGGATCAGATCGATTTCGTCGCGCAGCCACAGACGGATATCGGTGGCCACCTGGTCGTTGCGGCTGCGGCCGGTGTGCAGCTTCTTGCCGGTGACGCCGATGCGGTCGGTCAGGCGTGCTTCGATGTTCATGTGCACGTCTTCCAGATCGACGCGCCAGTCGAAGGTGCCCGCCTCGATTTCGCCCTGGATGGTTTTCAGGCCGTCGATGATGCTGTCGCGTTCGGCATCGGTCAGTACGCCGACCTTGGCCAGCATGGTGGCGTGGGCGATCGAGCCCATGATGTCGTGACGATAGAGGCGCTGGTCGAAAGTGACGGAGGCGGTGAAGCGGGCGACGAAGGCGTCGACGGGCTCACTGAAGCGGCCGCCCCAGGACTGATTGGTCTTGTCAGTGCTCATGAATTCGCTCGTGATCGGCTGGAAGGGAAATGAGGTGAAAAGTTGCCGCGGATAATAACAGGGTTGCCAATCCTGTAGCTGGCACCGGTCGGCAGGTTTTTATTTCAGCCATGGGGGCCGCGGGCGCTTGTCGCCGATCTCGGGCGCGCAGAGACTAGGCGAGCGAAGGCGGGGTTCGAGGGGTGATGTAACGATATTTATCGTTTGAGCAATATCGTCTTGGCAACCGTCTACAGTTGGACTGAAGGAACAGCGCAATCTCGGATGTTTCATCGAGCCTGGTCGCTGATCACGCAACCGTTGTCGCATGCGCTCCGGTCCCGGCACCGCCTCGCGA
Source organism: Pseudomonas sp. SBT1-2 (assembly GCF_028640875.1). Taxonomy (NCBI): domain Bacteria; kingdom Pseudomonadati; phylum Pseudomonadota; class Gammaproteobacteria; order Pseudomonadales; family Pseudomonadaceae; genus Pseudomonas; species Pseudomonas sp. SBT1-2. The sequence goes on from NZ_JAQZAA010000019.1 coordinate 61,236, forward strand.
TTCACGAGGGAGGCGGCCTGGGTGGAAGCCGACTATAAAAGAGGGGGTGTTTGTGTCCTGTATCAGCAGTCCCCATGACCATGTCGTGCAGTGGCGGGCCTTGAGCGGTGTCGAGCAGGCCCGGGTAAATAATGGTGCCCGTCGTGGGGCACTTTTTGGCCCTCGCACTAGTCTTAGCGTGGATCGCCGTGACGGACGTCACTTCACCTGTCTACGCTATCCTTGTGCGAGACTCACGCAGGAATCCAGCGCAATATGAATGTCCTGATCGTTGATGACGAACCCCTAGCCCGCGAGCGACTGAGCCGTATGGTCAGTGAGCTTGAGGGATACAGTGTCCTGGAGCCCAGCGCCACCAATGGCGAAGAGGCATTGGCCCTGATCGACAGCCTGAAACCGGATATCGTGCTTCTCGACATCCGCATGCCGGGTCTCGATGGCCTGCAGGTTGCCGCCCGCCTGTGCGAACGCGAAGCGCCGCCAGCCGTGGTGTTTTGTGCCGCCCCTGATGAATTCGCCCTCGAGGCTTTTGATGTCAGCGAGGTCGGTCACCTGCTCAAACCGGTGCGTTCCGAGCATCTGCTCGAGGCACTGAAAAAGGCCGACCGCCCCAACAGGGTCCAGCTGGCGGCCCTGACCCGGCCCGCCGCCGAAAGCGGCAGCGGCCCCCGTAGCCATATCAGTGCACGGACCCGCAAAGGTATCGAGCTGATCCCGCTGGATCAGGTCGTCTATTTCATTGCCGACCACAAATACGTGACCTTGCGCCATGAAAGCGGCGAAGTCCTGCTGGACGAACCCCTGAAGGCGCTTGAGGACGAGTTTGGCGAGCGTTTCGTTCGCATCCATCGCAACGCCCTGGTGGCCCGCGAACGCATCGAACGCCTGCAGCGTACGCCGCTGGGGCATTTCCAGCTGTTCCTCAAGGGGCTCAATGGTGATGCGCTGATCGTCAGCCGACGGCATGTGGCCGGCGTGCGCAAGATGATGCAGCAGCTCTAGATCCGGACAGTCGGGCGGGTCATGCACCCCGCCCGCAACGTTCCTGCAGCCAGGGAGGGGCTGCGGTTCCTGATACAAGTCAAAGCTGATTTGGCTGAGCTGTTATCATCTGCCGTATTTTCTATCAGTACGGATTGATCCATGTCCTCTCGCGAAATCCGCATCGCTACCCGCAAAAGTGCCTTGGCCTTGTGGCAAGCCGAACACGTCAAAGCTCGTCTGGAAGCCGCTCACCCGGGGTTGATCGTGACGCTGGTGCCCATGGTCAGTCGCGGCGACAAGCTGCTCGACTCGCCGTTGTCGAAAATCGGCGGCAAGGGGCTGTTCGTCAAGGAGTTGGAAACCGCGCTGCTGGAAAACGAAGCGGATATCGCCGTGCATTCGATGAAAGACGTGCCCATGGATTTCCCCGAAGGCCTGGGCCTGTTCTGCATCTGCGAGCGTGAAGACCCGCGCGATGCCTTTGTCTCCAATACCTACTCCAGTCTCGACGAACTGCCCGCGGGCAGCGTCGTGGGGACCTCCAGCCTGCGTCGCCAGGCGCAGCTGCTGGCTCGTCGTCCGGACCTGCAGATCCGTTTCCTGCGCGGCAACGTCAACACCCGCCTGGCCAAGCTCGACGCCGGTGAGTACGACGCCATTATCTTGGCTGCTGCCGGCTTGATCCGTCTTGGCTTCGAAGATCGCATCAGCTCTTCGATCAGTGTCGACGACAGCCTTCCGGCGGGAGGCCAGGGTGCGGTGGGCATCGAATGCCGCACGGCCGACAGTGAGATCCATAAGCTGCTGGCGCCCCTGCATCACGCCGATACGGCGGATCGGGTCACCGCCGAGCGCGCCCTCAACAAGCATCTGAATGGCGGCTGCCAGGTACCGATCGCCTGCTATGCGGTGCTCGAAGGCGATCAGCTGTGGCTGCGCGGCCTGGTCGGCGAACCGAGCGGCGGCGTGTTGCTCAGCGCCGAGGCGCGGGCCCCGCGCAGTGCTGCAACGGAGCTTGGCGTGCAGGTCGCGGAGGCTCTGCTGGCCCAGGGCGCCGACGATATCCTGCGCGCGGTCTATGGCGAGGCTGGCGAAGAGTGAGCGACTGGCGTGTGCTGCTGACCCGGCCCACGGACGAGTCGGCGCTGCTGGCTGAGGTTCTGGGCGACGCGGGAGTGTTCAGCAGCAGCCTGCCGTTGCTGGAAATCCAGGCCCTGCCTTTTGACGATACCCTGCGCTCCAGAGTGCTTGAGCTGCACCGCTACTGCGCGGTGATCGCGGTCAGCAAGCCGGCCGCGCGAATGGCCGTGCAACTGCTCGAGCAGTTCTGGCCGCAGCCGCCGAGCCAGCGCTGGTTCAGTGTGGGCGCCGCCACGGCGCAGATTCTGGCCGATCACGGCCTGGATGTCTTTTTCCCCGAGCAAGGCGATGACAGCGAAGCCTTGCTTGAACTTCCCCAGTTGCGCGAGGCTATTGCACGGCCTACTCCACGGGTGCTGATCGTGCGCGGGGAGGGTGGCCGCGAGCTGCTGGCTGAGCGTTTGCGCGGCCAAGGTGCTAGTGTCGATTATCTGGAGCTGTACCGCCGCGACCTGCCGCGCTATGCCAACGGGGTCCTGATGCAACGCATCCAGGCGGAACGCTTGAATGGGCTGGTGGTCAGCAGTGGGCAGGGTTTCGAACACTTGCAGCAGTTGGCCGGCGAGGCCTGGCCACAGGTGGCGCGGCTGCCGTTGTTTGTACCGAGCCCCCGGGTCGCCGAAATGGCGCGTGCCGCCGGGGCCGAGAAAGTTGTGGATTGCCGTGGCGCCAGCGCCGCGGCCTTGCTAACGGCGTTACGGGAGCAACCCGTGCCCGTTCTCTAAACGCAAAGGATGGATACGTGAGCGAAACAGCCTTGCCTAAAGATGATGTCCAGCCGGTAATCGATGCACCGGCTGAATCTGCAACCCCAGCTGTGCAGCGTCGCGGCAACGGGTTGGCGATCCTCGCCCTGCTGCTGGGGGCGGCCGGTGTCGCTGCCGGCGGCTGGGGTGTCTGGCAGGTGCGCAACCTGCAGGCCAACAATCAGCAGCAGTTGGGGCAGTTGCAGGCCCTGGGTGATGAGGCGCAGAGCCTGAAGCTCAACGAGCAGCGCCTGACGGCACGCTTGGAGCAATTGCCGGCGGCCGATGAACTGGAAGAACGCCGCCGTCTGGTCGCGCAGTTGCAGGGCGACCAGCAGCGACTCAATCAGAAGCTGGAGAGCGTGCTGGGTGCCAGCCGCAAGGACTGGCGTCTGGCCGAGGCGGAACATCTGTTGCGTCTGGCCAGCCTGCGCCTTTCGGCCTTGCAGGACATCAGCAGTGCCCAGGCTCTGGTGCAGGGCGCCGACGAGATCCTGCGCGAGCAGAACGATCCCGGTTCTTTCGCCGCGCGCGAGCAGTTGGCCAAGAGCCTCGCGGCCCTGCGCAGCACCGAACAGCCGGATCGCACCGGACTGTTCCTGCAACTGGGCGCACTGCGCGATCAGGTGGTCGAGCTCACCGAGCTGGCCCCCGAGTACCGCGACCGTGGCGATTCGCTGCTGGGCCTGACCGCCGACGGCGATGGCGCCAGCCGCTGGGCGCAATGGTGGGACCAGATCTCGCGCTACATTCGTATCGACTTCAATGCGGACAAGAACGTGCGGCCGCTGCTCGCCGGGCAAAGCCTGACGCAGGTGCGCCTGGCCTTGAGCCTGGCCCTGGAACAGGCCCAGTGGGCGGCGCTGAACGGCCAGGCGCCGGTGTACACCCAGGCGCTGGCGGAGGCCCGCGATGTGTTGAAGGGCAACTTCAATCAGGACAACCCGCAAAGCAAGCTCATGCTGGAGCGCGTGTCCGAACTGAGCAAACAGCCGGTCACCGTGCAGACGCCGGACCTGACCAAGACCCTGAGCGCCGTTCAGGCCTACCTGGAGCGGCGCAACCTGAGCGCTGAAGAGTCGGTGAAACCACTGGCCAAGCCTGCTGCGAATACCCCGCAGGAGACCAGCCCATGAAGCGCCTGTATGTGATTCTGTTCCTGGTAATCGCCGCCTCGGGATTGCTGGGATTGGCGATCGCCGAGCATTCCGGGTACATCCTGATTGCCTACGACAGCTTCCGTTATGAGTCGAGCCTGTGGGCGACCCTGGCACTGATCGCGGTGATCTGGCTGGTGATCTGGGGGATCAAGGCGCTGATCGAACTGGTGATGGCCTCCAGCGGCGTGGTCAATCCCTGGTCACGGCGCAACCGCAGCCGTCGCGTGCAGATCGCCATCGAGCAAGGCCAGATGGATCTTGCCGAAGGCCGCTGGGCCAGCGCCCAGAAGCATTTGCATCGTGCCGCGGAAGCCGAGCGCCAGCCTCTTCTGTACTACCTCGGCGCGGCGCGGGCGGCGAACGAGCAGGGAAACTACGAGCAGTGCGACAGCCTGCTGGAGCGTGCCCTCGAACGGCAGCCCCAGGCCGAGCTGGCGGTGGCCTTGAGTCATGCCCAACTGCAGACCGATCGCGGTGATACCGAAGGCGCCCTGAGCACCCTGCAAGCCATGCACGAGCGTCACCCGCACAGTGTCCAGGTACTGCGGCAGTTGCAGCGTCTGCACCAACAGCGGGGCGACTGGTCGGCGGTGATTCGCCTGCTGCCCGAACTGCGCAAGGACAAAGTCCTGCCCGCCAACGAACTGGCCGAACTGGAACGTCGGGCCTGGGGCGAGAACCTGACCCTTGCGGCGCATCGCGAAGAAGACGGTGCGGTTGGCCTGCAATCGCTCAATCGCGCCTGGCAGCAACTGACCGCGGCTCAACGCCAGGAGCCGCAACTGGTGCTGGCCTATGCCGAACAGCTGCGCCAATTGGGCGCCGAGGCCGAGGCCGAAGAAGTGCTGCGCGTCGCTCTCAAGCGCAAATACGACAGCCATCTGGCGCGGCTTTACGGCTTGCTGCGCGGCAGTGATCCGGCGCGGCAGCTGCAGTTCGCTGAGCAGTGGCTCAAGGATCATCCGAACGATCCGAGCCTGCTGCTGACCCTGGGTCGCCTGTGCCTGCAAACCAGCCTCTGGGGCAAGGCGCGGGACTATCTGGAAAGCAGCCTGCGCCTGCAGCGCAACCCTGAGGCTTGCGCCGAGCTGGCCCGGTTGCTGGCGCAGCTGGGCGATACCGAGCGCAGCAACCAGCTGTTCCAGGAAGGCCTGGGGCTGTTGGACGAGCGCCTCCTGGCATCGCCGTTGCCGGTGCCCGCCAGGGTATAAACCCGCAGGGCTGGGCCGTCCCTGAGGGGGCGGCCCGTTCCGCAATTCCCCCCCGATCTGGCCTCTGTGCCCGTTTGCCGCGCTCGATCTTGTCATGGCGCGCCTTGAAAGGGCCGAGCGCTTTCTCTACCGTGGCAGCCTGTTTCTTCCGTTGTGGATACACCATGTCGCTGGCCGGCTCACGCTTGCTGTTCTCCCTTGTGTTTTTTACCGGTGCCTTGGCCCTGTGGGCTTCGTTTCACCTGGAGTACGGGATTGGGCTCGAGCCTTGCCTGCTGTGGGTGGTGCAACGGTTCTTCGCGCTGCTGTTGACCTCGATCAGCCTGGTCGCGGTCGTGCAGGGGCCACAATACCCGGCGAGTGCCCTGTATTGGCTGCTGGAACTGCTCTGCAGCCTGGCGGGTGTGGTCACGGCAGGGCGCCATGTGCTGTTGCAGAACATTCCTTCGGATCAGTTGCTGGCGTGCTTGCCGGACATGCCGTTCATGCTGGGCAATCTGTCCTGGGGGCGTGCCTTGCAGTTGGTTTTCACCGGGACTGCGCAGTGCGCGGAGGTCACCTGGACGCTGCTGGACATGAGCGCCGCGGAGTGGAGCCTGCTGTTTTTCATCGCTGTGATGATTTTGAGTGCCTATCGCCTGGTGCGGCTTCTACCACGGGGCCGGCGCAGGGCGGCTGCGACCTGAATCGTCGTTTTGCGACGGGGCTAAAGATTAAACACTTGTATGAACTTTATCTCCTGCGTACCTTGAAGCGGCTGTCGAGCGGGCATAATCTGGCCCGCACGTGTCACCGCAATTACGTTGCTCGATGCTGTTCTGCCTGGCCGGATGCTGATGTTCAGTCCAGTGACGGATTCAGAGCGGCATGACCCATAAGGGAAGAGAGATCGCCATGCTCGAAAGTTGTCAGAATGCTCAGGAACGCTGGGGTGGAGTGCATCTGCTGATCGATCGCTGGTTGCAGGAGCGTCACGAACTGGTTCGGGCCTATGATGCTCTCGGCGCGGAGCCTGAGACGCTGGCTGAAAACCGACAGCCGCTGCAGGAGTTCTGCGCAATTCTGGTGGACTACGTCTCCGCCGGCCACTTTGAAATCTACGAGCAGCTGACCGGCGAGGCCAAGGCCTTCAACGACAAGCGCGGGCTCGAACTGGCCGAAACCATTTATCCTCGGATCGATGTCATCACTGAAAAGCTGTTGGCGTTCAACGATTTGTGCGACGAAGGAAAATGCGTGGCGGAGAAGTTCAAGGAGCTGGGTGGTCTGCTGCATGAGCGCTTCGAGCTGGAAGATTGCCTGATCGAAGTGCTGCACAACGCTCACAAGGAAGAGGCCGCCGTTCAGGCCTGACTTGCAGCGAAAGCTTTACCGAAACGGTGCGCATTGCGCACCGTTTTTCGTTTCTGCGCCCCTTAGCCGCTAGCCCCCAACAGCTCGATTTCAAACACCAGGGGTGTGTAAGGCGCGATCAGGTCGCCTGCGCCGTCGGCGCCGTAAGCCTGGGCCGAAGGAATCACCAGGCGCCACTTCGCCCCCGTCGGCATCTGCTGCAAGGCACTGCGCCATCCGGCAATCACACTGTCCAGGCGAAACCACTGCGGCTGCTGATTCTGATCGAACACCGTGCCGTCAGGCAGGCGTCCGATGTAGCGAACCTGTACCGAACCATTGGCACCCGGCCGTGCTCCACTGCCGGGTGCCAACTCGGTCAGCAGGATGCCGTTTTCCAGTTCGCGTACGCCCGGCTTGGCTTTTTCGGCCGAGAGAAAACGTTGTTCGTTTTCCAGCGCCACTTCGATTCGCGGCTTGCCCGCTTGCTCGCTGACCTGTGCCTCATGCTGGGCGAGGATCTGTTCGATGCGCTCGTCCTTGAGTGCCAGAGGCTTGCCTTGGTAGGCCTGTTTCAAGCCCTCCAGCAATGCCGGGATCTGCAGGTCCGGCACCTCCTGGCGCAGGCGTTCGCCGAGGCTGGCACCCAGGCTGTAGGCGAGATCGTGAGCATCGTTTTTCTGCGAATCTTCGGCGGCCTGAGCCAGTGGCAACAACACACACAAGGATAAAAAAAGGTAACGCGACATGGGCGCTCTCCGGCCTGAGACGAGGTGGATTATGCCAGCGTGGGTGTGGCGGCTGGTGAGTAACTTTCTTGTGCGCGAAGAACATTTTCGATCCTCTGCAACGCATGGCATTCGATACTGTCAACATGCCCTAGCGGCGGTAGCAGCAGAGGTCTAGTATGAGCCGCAACTCACGTCAGCCAGGAGGTAAACCATGTCGGCCAATAAGAAGCCTGTAAGTACTCCGTTGCATTTGCTCCAACAGCTTTCGGGCAGCCTGCTCGAACACTTGGAAAACGCTTGTTCTCAAGCCTTGGCTGATGCTGAAAAACTGCTCGCCAAACTGGAAAAGCAACGCGGTAAGGCACAGGAAAAACTGCACAAATCGCGCACCAAATTGCAGGACGCCGCGGCGGCCGGCAAGGCCAAGGCACAAGCCAAAGCCAAGGACGCAGTGAAAGAACTTGAAGACCTGCTCGATGCACTCAAGGCACGTCAATCCGAAACCCGCGCCTACATTCTGCAACTCAAGCGCGACGCTCAGGAAAGCCTGAAACTGGCCCAGGGCGTCGGTCGTGTGAAAGAAGCCGCAGCCAAGGTGCTGAGCACTCGCTCCGCCAAACCGGCAGCCGCTCCAGCACAGAAAGCCGCAGCCAAGCCAGCGGCAAAAGCCCCTGCCAAAGCTGCTGCTAAAGCACCGGTAAAAGCTGCCAGCAAACCGGCCGCCAAACCTGCTGCCAAGCCAGTGGCGAAAACCGCCGCTGCCAAACCTGCAGCTGCCAAGCCAGCGGCTAAACCGGCTGCTGCAAAAGCCCCTGCGAAAGCTGCCGCCAAACCTGCTGCGAAAACAGCGGCTGCCAAACCGGCTGCAGCGAAACCCGCTGCCAAGCCAGCAGCAAAACCCGCCGCCAAGCCCGCGGCTAAAACCGCAGCGGCCAAGCCTGCAGCTGCCAAGCCAGCGGCTAAACCGGTGGCGGCAAAAACTGCTGCGAAGCCGGCCGCCAAACCGGCTGCGGCAAAAGCTCCGGTGAAGGCGGCAGCGAAACCCGCCGCCAAGCCCGCAGCCAAACCTGCAGCAGCCAAGCCGGCGGCTTCCACTGCCGCCAAGCCAGCAGCGGCTAAACCCTCTGCAGCAAAACCAGCCGCCAAGCCTGCGGCAAAACCCGCAGTAAAACCCGCTGCCAAGCCGGCTGCAAAACCAGCCGCGAAGAAGCCTGTCGCCGCCAAACCTGCCGCAGCCAAACCGGCCACCGCTCCAGCGGCCGCCAGGCCAGCCACCCCGGCAACCCCGGCTGCCAAGCCGGCGGCACCGGTATCTTCGCCCGCTCCAGCGGCGGCTGCTGCGCCAGTTTCGGCTCCGACTGCCGCGCCTGCCAGCACCACGCCAACCAGCGCTTCCTAAGCGCCGGTCACCGCGACGCGCAGCGCCTGCAGCGCGTCGCGGTTGAGGTTGGCGGCTTCGGCCGCCAGTCCTTCCAGCCAGTTCGTCAGATCCTGCGCTTCACCCTCCGACCATCCCCCCGCCAGCGCTTCCAGGCGCAGCAGCAGTTGCCGCTCGGCCTCCAGTTCCAATGCCTTGACCTGTTCGCGCAAGACCGCCAGTTCCGGATCCGCGCTCGCGGCCGGGCGCCATTGCGTGCGCAGCTGGCGCAGCGGCCTGACGACTTCGTCGTGCCAAGGCTGGCCCAGGCTCCGCAGCTGTTGCAGGCGCTGTGCAGTGCAGGTCACCCCACGCGCGCCGAGCCAGGCTGCGCAGAGTAAAAGACAGACATTGGCCCCGGCCGCCTGGAGGTCCAGGCAGGCTTCTTCGACGCCTGGGCGGGCGTAGGTCTTGAGGGTGAAGCTCCACAGGTCAGAGGACATATTGCTACTCGCGCCAGTTGCGAACGAAGCTGGTAGACTCCGCCGCCATTATGATTCGACTTCAGAACCTGACTTTACAGCGTGGTCCGCAACGTCTGCTAGAAGACGCCGAGCTGACCCTGCACGCCGGCCAGAAAGCCGGCCTGATCGGTGCCAACGGCGCCGGCAAATCCAGCCTGTTCGCCTTGCTGCGTGGCGAGTTGCACCCGGATTCGGGCGACTGCTTCCTGCCCGCCGACTGGCGCATCGCCCATATGCGCCAGGAGGTCGACACCCTCGAGCGGCTGGCGGTCGACTACGTGCTCGATGGCGACCTGCGCCTGCGTCAGGTGCAGCGTGAGCTGGCCGCCGCCGAAGCGGCCCATGACGGTGCGGCCCTGGCACGCCTGCATGCCGAGCTGGACAGCGCCGACGGTTATACCGCCGACGCCCGGGCGCGCAAGTTGCTGGCCGGCCTGGGCTTCAGCAACGAGCAGATGGACCGTCAGGTCGGCGACTTCTCCGGTGGCTGGCGGATGCGCCTGAACCTGGCGCAGGCGCTGATGTGTCCGTCGGACCTGCTGCTGCTCGACGAACCGACCAACCACCTGGACCTCGATGCGATCCTCTGGCTGGAGGACTGGCTCAAGGGCTACCCCGGCACCTTGTTGCTGATTTCCCACGACCGCGATTTCCTCGATGCCGTGGTCGACCATGTGGCTCACGTCGATCAGCGCAAGATCACCCTCTATCGCGGTGGCTACAGCGCCTTCGAGCGGGCCCGTGCCGAACGCCTGGCGCAACAGCAGCAAGCCTACGAGAAGCAGCAGGCGCAACGCGCGCACATGGAAAAGTACATTGCGCGCTTCAAGGCCCAGGCCACCAAGGCCCGCCAGGCCCAGAGCCGGATCAAGGCCCTGGAGCGGATGGAAGAGCTGTCCGCCGCCCACGTCGACTCGCCGTTCGACTTCGTTTTCCGCGAATCGGAAAAGATCTCCAGCCCGCTGCTCGATCTGTCCGATGCCCGCCTGGGTTACGGCGAGAAGACCGTGCTGGAGAAGGTCAAGCTGCAACTGACCCCGGGTGCGCGCATCGGTCTGCTCGGCCCCAACGGCGCCGGCAAGTCGACCCTGATCAAGAACCTCTCCGGCGAGCTGTCGCCGCTGGGCGGCCGCCTGACCCGTGGCGAGAATACCGTGGTCGGCTACTTCGCCCAGCACCAGCTGGACTCGCTCGACGCCAAGGCCAGCCCGTTGCTGCATTTGCAGCGCCTGGCGCCGACCGAGCGCGAGCAGACCCTGCGCGATTTCCTCGGCGGCTTCGACTTCCGCGGCGCGCGTATCGACGAGCCGGTGCTGAACTTCTCCGGTGGCGAAAAGGCGCGCCTGGCCCTGGCCCTGATCGCCTGGGACCGCCCTAACCTGCTGCTGCTCGACGAACCGACCAACCACCTGGACCTGGAGATGCGCCTGGCCCTGACCATGGCCCTGCAAGAGTTCAGCGGAGCGGTACTGGTGGTCTCCCACGACCGTCACCTGCTGAAAAGCACCACCGACAACTTCTTCCTGGTGGCCGACGGCAAGGTCGAGGAGTTCGACGGCGACCTGGACGACTACGCACGCTGGCTGGTGGACTACCGCCAGCGCAACGCGCCGGCCAGCACGACCACGGTCAACCCGGACAAGACCGACAAGAAGGCCCAGCGCCAGGCAGCCGCGGCCCTGCGCCAGCAGCTGGCCCCGCACAAGCGCGAAGCCGACAAGCTGGAAACCGAGCTGGGCAAGGTCCACGAGCGGCTGGCGAAAATAGAAGCCAGCCTTGGCGACAGTGGTGTCTACGAAGCGGGTCGCAAGGACGAGTTGCGTGATCTGCTGGCCGAGCAGGCCAAGCTGAAGGTGCGCGAAGGCGAACTGGAAGAGGCCTGGATGGAAGCCCTGGAACTGCTGGAAAGCATGCAGGCGGAACTGGAAGCCTTGTCCTGATGGAAGCGTTCAAACTGCCTGTGCCGATCACGTGGGTCGAGCCGCTGTGGGTCACCGTGCAAATCCTGCTGATCCTGCTGGCTGGCTACATCACCCAGCGTTTTGTCGCGCGCTGCCTGACCCGCCTGGGTGAACGTTATCCGTTCCCGCCGCAGCTGCTGATGCCGCTGCGCGGTGGCTTGCGCTGGCTGATCATGGGCAGTGCGCTGATCTTCGTGCTGGAGCGGCTCGGGGTGTCGGCGACGGTGCTCTGGACTGCCCTGTCCGGTTTTGTCGCGGTGGCGGCGGTGGCCTTCTTCGCCATGTGGAGCGTGCTGTCCAACCTGCTGTGCGCCATCCTGATCTTTACCGTGGGCCCGTTCCGCATCGGCGATGTGGTCGAGCTGGTGGACACCCTCGACAAGCCGGGCATCAAGGGCCGGGTGGTGGCAATCAACCTGCTGTACACCTCGCTGATCGAGGCCGAGGAAGCCGGCACCGGCGGCGTCATGGTGCAAGTGCCCAACAGCCTGTTCTTCCAGCGTTCGGTGCGCCGCTGGCGTGGCAGCGATGCGCTGTCGATAGGCTCCGGCGAGAAATAGTCCCCCTGTACCGTCTCTGTAGCCGCTGCCGAGCATCGCGAGGCTGCGATCGGCTGCGAAGCAGACGCGCTCTTGAGATCGCAGGAAGGTCCTGCGGACCTTAGCGCAGCCTTCGGCAGCGGCTACAGTCGGTCAGGGGTATCTGTCCGACAAAAATCTATGGTCATCCGCCCGCCAGCGCATTAGCTTAGGCGTCTACGACGAATTCGAGCCGAGGTGTGCGATGGTTCTTGAGACATGGCTGGCGTTTTTTGCCGCCTGCTGGGTGATCAGCCTTTCCCCGGGGGCCGGCGCGATTGCGTCGATGTCCTGCGGTCTGCAATACGGTTTCTGGCGCGGTTACTGGAACGCCCTGGGCCTGCAACTGGGCCTGGCCATGCAGATTGCGATTGTCGCCGCCGGCGTGGGGGCGATTCTCGCGGCATCCTCGACCGCCTTCTACGCGATCAAATGGTTCGGCGTGGCTTACCTGGTCTACCTCGCGGTCAAACAGTGGCGCGCGCTGCCCAGCGACCTGAGCGACGACGCCGCGATCCGGCCGATCGGCAAACCCCTGGCCCTGGTGTTCCGCGGGTTCCTGGTCAACATCAGCAACCCCAAGGCGCTGGTGTTCATGCTGGCGGTCCTGCCGCAGTTCATCGATCCCCACGCGCCGCTGGTGAAGCAGTACCTGATCCTCGGCGCGACCATGATCGCCGTCGACCTGATCGTCATGGCCGGCTACACCGGCCTGGCTTCCAAGGTCCTGCGCATGCTGCGCACGCCGACCCAGCAACGCCGGATGAACCGCACCTTCGCCGGTCTGTTCCTCGGCGCCGCCGGCTTGCTGGCGACCATTCGCAAAGCGCCGGTCTAAGAGACTCGCCCTACAAAAAGGCGCCTATCGAGGGCGCCTTTTTTATGGCTGTGTCCCCGGGGGATCCGGGAGCATGAACCGGTCCCGGTGATGTCCGGATTTATTTCATCTTTGTTCAGGAAACCCCGGACCCCAGGTGATTCAAGGCTTTGGCCAGGCATCAGGCGCGACTGCGTCTGGGTGTCGCGCGTGACAACGCTTGAGTGAAACTCATTGGAAGTGAACAATGTGTTACTTCGTATTTCCATTTGAGATTCGTTCATGACTGCCCCCTCCCGTTTCCTGGCGTGGCTCGTGCTGCCGCTATTGGCCCTGTGCAGCGCCAACCTGCTGGCGGACACCGTAGAAGGCGCGCCCAAGGCGCTGCACCTGCTCGACTACATTGGTGCGGACTACCCACCGACGGTAGAGGCGGGCAAGGTCATTGATGACTCCGAGTACCGTGAGCAGGTCGAGTTTCTCGGCGTGTTGCAGGGGCTGGTCGCCGATTTGCCGGCCAAGCCGGAGAAGGCCGAGCTGGAGCAGGGCATCGCCAGCCTGAACGAGGCGGTCAAGGCCAAGGCGGACGGTGCCCTCGTCGCCCGCCAGGCGCGGCAGTTGGGTGCCAGGCTGGCGGTGGCCTATGAGGTCAGCCAGGCCCCGATCATCACTCCGGACCCGAGCCGTGGCGCGCCTTTGTATGCCCAGCACTGCTCGGTGTGTCACGGTGACACCGGTGCCGGCGACGGCCCGGCCGGGGTCGGCCTGACGCCGCCACCGGCCAACCTGCGGGATGCGGCGCGCACGGATCACCTGAGCCTCTACGCGATCTACAACACCCTCGGCCTGGGCGTCGAAGGCACCGACATGCCGTCGTTCGCCGATCAGCTGGACGACCGCCAGCGCTGGGACCTGGCGACCTATATCGCCGGCTTCACCGCCGACCCGGCCGCGGCGAAGGGCGACAAGAGCTACAACCTCGCCGACCTGGCCCGCCAGACCCCAAGCGAAGTAGAGGCCGCCGAAGGCCCGCAGGCCGCGGCCACCTTCCGTGCCCAGCGCGCCCAGCCACCACAGGTCAAGCGCGGCCCGGCGCAACTGCTCGACTACACCGCCTCGACCCTGGACAAGAGCCTGGCCGCCTACCGCGCCGGTGACCGCGAACAGGCCTACGACCTGTCGGTGGCGGCGTACCTGGAAGGCTTCGAGCTGGTGGAAAGCTCCCTCGACAACGTCGACGCCAACGTGCGCAAGGACACCGAGAAAGCCCTGATGGCCTATCGTCAGGCGCTGCAGGACGGCTTGCCGGCAGAGCAGGCCGAGCAGCGTCTGGCTGCCGCCAAGGCCAAGCTGACAGAGTCGGCGGGCCTGCTGGGCAGCGACGGCCTGAGCTGGTCGCTGAGCTACATTTCCGGCCTGCTGATCCTGTTGCGCGAGGGCCTGGAAGCGATCCTGGTGCTGGCGGCGATCCTGGCCTTCCTGCGCAATACCGGCCAGCAATCGGCGGTGCGCAGCGTCAACGTCGGCTGGGCCCTGGCCTTGCTGGCCGGCCTGGCAACCTGGGCGCTGGCGGCCTATGTGATCGACGTCAGCGGCTCCCAGCGCGAGTTGCTGGAAGGCGCCACGGCCTTGTTCGCCAGTGTCATGGTGCTGTGGCTCGGCGTGTGGATGCACGACCGTCGGCACGCGGCGGCCTGGCAGGACTACATCAAGAGCAGCCTGGTGGGCGGTGGAGGCCGGTTCGGCTTTGCGGTGCTGGCGTTCTTCTCGGTCTATCGCGAGCTGTTCGAAGTGATCCTGTTCTACGAAACCCTGTGGCTGCAGGCCGGCCCGGCGGGCCACAACGCGGTGCTGGCCGGCGGCGCCACGGCGCTGGTGCTGCTGTTCGGCCTGGCCTGGGTGATCCTGCGCGGTTCGGCCAAGCTGCCGCTGGCCCTGTTCTTCGGCATCAACGCGGCATTGCTGTGCGCCTTGTCGGTGGTGTTTGCCGGGCATGGCGTCAAGGCGCTGCAGGAGGCCGGAGTCTTCGGTACGCGGCCGGTGGCGTTCTTCGACTTCGACTGGCTGGGCATTCACGCCGATGCCTACTCGCTGACGGCACAGGCGGTGGCGATCGTGGCGATCATTGTGCTCTACAGTCGCAGCCGCATTGCCGAGAAACGGCGGCCCCAGGTTTCCTGAGGCATCCGTTTCGCTCATTATCGCGGGCAAGCCGCGCGCCCACAGTTCATCGAGATCTGTAG
>NZ_JAQZAA010000020.1:0-271 GCF_028640875.1 Pseudomonas sp. SBT1-2
TTGATCGCTGATGGTCATGGGTAAATGTTGACCTCTTTTGAAACAAGGCAATCCCGGGCCGGCCCAGGATTGCGCGCGCGAATAAGGCGCGGCAGCGGCTACAGGGTTCAGCGTCGACCGGCAGGTCGCGCCCGGCTTTGGCTTTGGCTTTGGCTTTTGATCTTGCTCTGGCTTTTGATCCACCCGCCCCATCGGGAGGCTTCGTTCCGGTGTTCATCAGGGGGATGGCGCGCAGCGCCCCTCGACGCAGTCGAGGACATCGTATGGAGGT